>JAECRX010000291.1 GCA_016292335.1 Candidatus Sifarchaeum subterraneum
ACTACTTAGGAAATTATAAAGTAGAGGGCGAAATAGCATCTGGCGAAGCAGAAATTACACACTATAGCGGTCAGCCCCTTTCGGTTTTCGGTCCAATGGAAAAGTTTCGAATCAAAGTATCTGGAAAGCTTCAGGCACCGATTATGGAACTAACAGGATATTTAGTTGATAATCCAAGCATCAAAATTGTTATGAGATTAACGAAAAGGGCTGACCTGCCTTAATGGGAAAACGATAAGAAAACACGCTGAAAGAAAGGAACTTCCATGTCAGACAAAAATAATCCCAATTTTCCTCAACAAAACATAAATTACCCTTTAATACTTGCAATTGTGCTTTTTTTCCTTTGTCTGTCCTGTGATTCTCAAGGCAAAAGAGAATTCAAACCTGAACTAGAAGAAGCCAAAAAGAAAATTGAACTACAGCAGAAAAGAGCAATTATGAACACGCTCATAAATCGCTATGATCCTATACTGTTTCCTCCAAAAAATTTGGAGGGGAAAAAAATCTACACATATAACTTAAGAAAGCTATTGATTCGGGAAGATAAGAAACCAATTCTATTCATTGGGATGCTTGATGATATAACCGAAAAGTATAGCGATTTTTTCGTTCACTTCACTCGTATCCTTTCGAAAAACGTGCTTTTTGATAAAAGAAGAATCACATTGCATCTAAAATGTAGATATGAAGATGTTAAATCCCTCATTGAAAATCCACCTAATTACGGCTGGCTGAATTTACGTTTCAGCTACCTATTAGCGGAAGATTATTTCTTTGTTGTTTCAAAAATAACGGATGTTAGAAAAATCGTTAGCTATACCGTTCGGGGAAGTGTTCCTGAAGGGACTGAAGATGTTGAACTCGATATAGAAACTCCGGATGTGTTTAGAGCTGAAGGGGAGTTGGTTGAAATGGTTAAGGCAGGAAATGCAGGGGTAAGGCTTGAAATTGAAGAAATGAAATCTCATTTCAGGAAAAAATAAACCTATTCAAAAAAAACACCCAATAAGAGGAAATACATTAAAAGGAGCCCGAAATGAACATTTATCAAAGAATTGTCCTTATATTGGGTGCTATTGCTTTAATTATAGCTATTTGGACAAGTCCTAATGTGTTTATCTCCTATGATCAGGGAATTCCCTTTGAAAGTATTGAAACAAGGACAGCCTCAATGCGGGCGGTTGCTGTGGTAGGAGCGACTGTTTTGATCTTCTTTGCACTCAAGAGTAAAGGCAAAGATTGACTGATATGAAAAAAAATATTCTAAGGCAAATTGGGATTTGCGTTATCTTGATTTTATTAGGCTCGGCCAAATTGACAACTGGTGAAGCTGAACAGGAAGAATATTTTATGGGCCAATTTACAAAAGTATATAATCTGGAAATGGAGTTGGCTTTATTTGACTTAAGAATAAACCATCTATTAACCATGAAAGAAATGTGTCCTGAACTCACGGAAAAGAAATTTCCAGAACTATTTTCAAGTGATAAACCAGTCTCATTTGTAATACACATTAGTTCTGGACTTTATCCAAAACCAAGTAAAATCATCTCCTTTATAAAAGTAAATCCTTCAATTATGAATGGTAGTATTGAAGTAAGAAAAGAACGGATCAAGAATCTATGTGAACATCTTTTTAAAATGTATAAAAGCAAATTTCTTATGAAGAGAAAAGAGCCAGGGGATATCTTGATGAAAGAGCGTAACTTGAGAATAGATATACGAGTACGAGTTACTGATGCAAAGTCATATAAAACAGGTATAGCAACATGGGAAAATGGAAGAATAAACTTTGAAGAGGCTTTCATAGATTGGGATAAAAGAAAAAGATATCGTTTGATCCCTCCAAAATAAAAACCAAGCTATTCGCTAACCTATGAGAGCCGGTCTTTGGAAGAAGAAGATAGAAAGTTGAAAGAGAAATTATCAATATCAAAGAAAATGAAATTCAAGAAATCCCTTTACTACCAAAAGAATGACCCAGTTCCCTTTTGTCCTCGCTGTTGGGAGGTAGATAAAATACCTGTTCATCTAGATGGACCTTGAACATATCCCGATGGAGTTGTCACATATATGTGCCAGAACTGCAACAAATCTTTCTATTAACATAGATCTATTTTTGCATATGAGTAAATTGTGGGAAAAGTTAAACGATTCATAGCCAGTGAATGGTTGATAATTCTTGGATTTGCAGGTGCTACGCTCATTATTGGTTTCATTTGCTTCAGGGTCGGAGTTATTGAAAAAAAATCTCTTGTAACAAAAGATGAGTATGGTAAAAAGTTTCTTGGGGCTCCAATCTATGAAATAACTTCAAAGAAGGGCATTTTGGAACTGAAAGAGCCATTCATTCCTAAAACCAAAAATTGGGAGAAAGGATATGACCATATAGTAAGTAGGGGTGAATGGAAAAAAATCAAAAGGAAAAAATCCAAACAAGATGACATCGGACTTTTTGAAGAAATGGAAAGGATAGATTGGTTACGAATAGTCCGTCCAGGTGCTTTATACGAGTATTATCCTTATATGATTTGGTCTGCTATTGTAGCCTATATTGGCTTTTGGTTCATTCGGTCAATTATTTGGG
>JAECRX010000292.1 GCA_016292335.1 Candidatus Sifarchaeum subterraneum
CCTATTTCCTTTGTTAACCAGGTGATTCCTTCTCTTATAGATTTAATCTCCTTGTCACTGAGTTTTTCTACAGGAATTTTTACGACATTTAACATTGTATCTATATCGAAATCGATAAGAACACTTCCATGTTGTAGAATGACGTCTCTGTCATAATGTTGGCAGTTGCCTGAAATTTTTCTCTCATTTATAACAACATCATTGATAGGTCTAAATCTTGCGTCTAATCCAAGTTTTTGTAGGCCTCTGACTATTCCATTGCACAACAGTTTGAAGATATCTTCAAATACAAAGGGGATCATTGGATAATGTCTATCTACGATTACCGCATAATTGAGTTGCTTCGGATCCATGTAGCCACATCCTCCACCTGAAATCCGACGTACTATCTTCACGCCTTTTTTGCGGCAAAAATCGGTGTTTAGCGCTTCTTCTAAAACCTGATGATACCCTAAAAAAACAGAAGGAGAATTATACTGCTCAAAAATTAAGGTATTAGGAACGAGCCTTTCAGTTCTGGCAATCATGACAGCCTCGTGTGTTGCCATACATGTAAATGGATCCTCAAGACCCAAATCAATTAAACGCCAAATTTTACTCATTTTTTTCATCTACCTTTATCTATAGGTATTAGTAGAAAATCTAATATAGGCTTGTAATTGGAATTTATTTCGCCATTTTTAGATCCATAAATTTATCTAATTCTTCTTCAAGCCATGGTATAACTTTTTTGCCTGTGTATAGTTTTTGTAATTCTGCATCTAAGTTTCCTGTAGGTGTGAGATCCAAGATCCATCCGTCATTATATGGATCTTCATTGATTAATTTAGGTCTTTCTAGGATTAGCGGATTTATCTCAACTATTTCACCGCTGATAGGAGAAATAATTCTCTGTGTCATTTTCTCAGTCCCAATAGACCCCAAAGACCCGAATTGCTCCACTGATGACCCTACAGGTAGAATTTTTGGTTTCCAAAAGGTACCCAGTGCCTGTTGAGCAAAGTCATCGAAGCCAACTCTTACGAGATTATCTGATATGATTCTAGCATATGAATGAGATTTCGTGTAATATAGATCTCGATCTAATGGGATGTCAAATTCCCAAACTTTTCCAGTAACAGGGTTGAATACGCGTCGAAATTTAACCAATTTACTTCCTCCTTTAAACAGGTTTAATAACTATTAAAGTTTCTTATGGGTTTTGGGATTTGAAAGCAGAGTGTTCCATGTTTTATCGATGCACATAAGAAATGGGAGAGGGCAACTCGAATGGCCACAGTAGGTGGTTCAAATGGTTAAATGGCCTGTTACGCTCTTTGTGGTGTTACTGCTTCTGCCCTTCCTATATACTTTTCTGCTCTCCATCTATGTATCTCTTTGAAGCCCAAAGTATGTACTCATCCCAGACGTAGGCGAATTGGCATTAAAAATTTTTCAAGTGATTCTCTATTTCTAGTGTATTGAGCTGAAAGTAGAGGTTTACATTGAGTTAGTTCAGTTTCACCTGCGTGCAATCTTACCGCAAATGCATAACAATTTTGTTCACCACATTCACCACAATTGGTTCCTGGAAGATATTTTCTAGTGTTTAATGGAGTTGCCCTCTTTTTTGCTTTCAACATTTCTTCCGATGGAGAACCATGTTTTTGATAATATTCGTTAGCTTTATCAATATATTTTATTAACTGCTCTAATAGTTGGTGTGCATCTTCCTTATCCTTAAGAAAGGTCATTGTAACTTTTCCAGACTTATAAAGAGTAATATTATGTTGTTGATATCGATAACTTACCATACCTATTTGTTCAGAATAATTCGCATTTGGAAAGGTTAGATAAAGAATGGACAATGCATGGTCTAGATTGCTATTAATTTGTGCAATTATTCGTATTCTACTAGGGCCCGCATAACAGGGAAGAATTTCTTTTAGTTCAAAGGCTTCTTTCTTTTCTTCTTCTTTACCGATAAGATATTTCATAAAATTTGTCATATCATCACCCTTAATTGGGTATTCTTGATCGGCATAGTTCCCATCGTATACTTATAATATAATAAGTATCCACTTATTCATCGCCTTTAGTCTTATTGAGTTCACTTAAAATTGCGTGTTCCAACTGATTTGCTTTTACCAATGGACCGAATTTGATTTTTTCGTTTATTACAACCCCTTTGGAAAATTGGAGCCCATAATTTGCAGCTTCGGGTGCATGAGAAGAATAAGTGGTAAAACGAATTTGGTCTCGATATTTTTTAAGGACACCCTCGACACGTTTCAAAAAAGCTTCATAAGCGCAATAACAACTTCTTGTCGGAATAAAAACCTTTACTCGGACTTTTTTACTCAATTTCATTCCTCCTCAATCTGTGTTCGAATTATTTCCATTTCATCGACCGTGAAACAAATGAAATTGGTCACTTTGATTTTTTGCCATTAAGATTATTTCTTCATGGCATTCTTATCCTTCTATCTCCCTCATGGCGGTCTGGAAAAAGGACTGGGACATCTATTGCCCACCAAAGGCGAGACTTCGTCAAAGAAGTGTTGTTATGTTACCCCAGCCATGTCTACGGGCATTACCGATCACGTGTGGATCCTGTAAGAATTGCTGACATACCGCCTCCCCCCCGAATTTCTGATCCAATGCTATTAAGGGACACTAGGGATTATTTTGACTTCATCTTAATTTTCTCTAAGAGTTCTAATTCTTCTGTCATGGAATCAATTACTATGCTGTCTAATAAATCAAGTATTTCTAAGATGCGTTCATCGCTAATCCAATATATGATTCTCTGCCCCTCTCTGCGGGAAAGTAAGATTTTACTGTCCGTCAATTCTCGTAAATGTTGTGATATGGTTGATTGGGACTTGTTTAGGTGAGGAATTATATCGCATTGACATTTTTCTCCGTGTCTTAAGAGCTCTATTATTTTCAACCTTGTCATATCGGCTAGAGATTTGAGTATTCGTAACTTCTTATTTAAACTCCATTTTTCAGCCAATTTCTTTTTCACTCAGAATATAAGTATTTTTTAATCAGAATATAGTAATATGGCTATATGTCTTTATATAGAATTTTCAGGCTCTATCCTTAAAGATTTTTCTATAAACCAGACCTTGCAATTTCTTCTTCCAAAGCCTGTCTTAGATCGTCTTCTTTAAAGGTTGAGGAAAATTTTTTAGTTCCATTAATGATTAAGCCATTGCCAAGAATTCCTTTCTGATAGGCTTCTCTGGATTGACTATTTAATACTTTATAGTTTATATCCTCCATATAATCTATTATAACACTCCAGACCTTGTCCATAAATTTTGCAAAAGAGCAACTACAGGAGCTCAGTGGAACATAAATTTCAATTTCTACTTTATCTCCCATTCGCCAATCCCTCCTTTCTGAATGTATTTATTCAATTTATTTTACCGCTTGTCAATTATTCTCACAAATTCCGTTGAAAAGTGAGAATACGTGCTTAAGCTTGACAAACGTTTTTTGTAAGAAAATTTTTATTCTCCTCGCATTCTTTCTTGTCTTTCTGTTTCTTTTTGTGCTTTTTTCTCCACTAGTTTCACATATTCCTCGGCTTTCAATAATTCTTTAACCTCAGACTCCCGATTGTTTGGTTCTAACTTGAATAACCATCCTTCACCGTATGGCTCTTGATTGACGAGCTCTGGTGAGTTTTCAAGTTTCTCATTGATTTCAACGATTTTTCCGCTTACAGGAGAAAAAATATCAAGAACCGTTTTGATTGATTCAATTGATCCAACTTCTTCGATTGTGTCTGCTTCTTGATTGATTTCCGGCATTTCGAAAAAGACAGCATCACCTAGAAGCAACTGGAAGAAGCTGGTAACACCCACTGTGACCGCATTAGCTGTATTTTTAACCCATGTATCGTTTTCCGAGTAATAAAGATTCTTTGGAAAATTTAGCTTAAACTTATCCAACATTACTTCAAACCCATCCTCATTTTCAGATACGCTAAAGATCATTAGATTCACTCCCTATTCTGGTATTTCTGATTGTTCTAATTGCTTTTCCATTATTTTATCCACTTCTTCTGCCACGGCCTCTGCAACCTTCATGGCCAGTCTTTTTCCTTCCTCATCTAACTGAACCCTTGATTTCGGGTTGAGGTTACACTTTTTCATTATGTCTGTCACTATGATGGTAGCATCAGGGGGGTTACCCGTAAATCTTCGTATGCCTTTTTCTGCACATCTTTTCTCACAACCGTCTACTGCGATTGTAGGAAAATTTATTGCAAAGGCTCTTTCTTCTTCATGGCCTGCTGTAAACAAAGGTAGGCAGATGGTCAGGGTGTTATCTGGGCACAAATCTTCAATAACAATCCGCGTTGCGGTTCTTGAAACTGTTCCCTCAGGAATTTCCTCTCCCGCACACGAAATTACTCCAATTTTCTTGATCATCCACATTCAGAATAAACCTCCATCAAGATTTTCCATCAAGAATTCTATCTACTTCTTCCACAATTTTTTCAGCAACTTTCTCCGCAAGTGCTTCGCCTTTCGGACCAAGTTCAGTTACTGACTCAGGCTTAAGATCCCTATTATCACGAAACACCTTTGTTGACATCACACTTCCAGCAATATTGCCCCCTACTGCTTCTAAATTCTTTTTAGAGCATTCGTAAGGACAGCCATCAACGGTGACACAGGGATATTTTTTAACAAGTTTTAGCGCTTCTTCATCATCAACCACGATCAAAGCCAAACATGTTGTTTGAGTTTTCTCCGGCCTGAGCTTTTCAAGGACGTAATAAGTTGCCTGCCGTGTAACAGTCCCATGAGCTTTCCCAATACCACTACAAGGGATTACTAAAACTTTATTCTCAGACACGTTTCTTCCTCCTGGAGTTTTCATTCCAATAAAAATAAGCTACTCAATCATTTTTTTCTTAATTGATTTGTAAGAATTTTTTCAACATTTCCTTGCTTGGAACTCTTCCTATTGTTTTTATTTCACCATCAATTATAAGAACAGGTGTAAGCAAAACTCCTGCTTTCTTAGCTCTTTCAACAAGAGGTCCTAATTTTTTGTCTATAGACTCGATATCTCTGCGTTTAAATAATTCTTTGAAATCTATGTCCTCACCGATGCTTTCAGCGAAAATCTCTGGTTCAACAATTTTTCCATACCTCATGGCTTCTTCAGAGCAAGCATAAATCCTCGATATTTCGATATCTTCATTAGCCTCCTTTCGAATAGCCTTCAACATCTTGTAAATTCGGTGACAGCGAATGCAAGGTGGAAACGGACCAATTATCTCGACATTTATCACCAAAACATTTCCCTCTTCCTTATGTTTCAAAATTATACAGAAGTTTTATCAACGATTTTAAGCCAGTCCAGCGGACTCTGCAATGGCGGTTATGAAGGTTTCTTTGCTTGGACATACTCCCATAATCCTTACAACTTCGCCAATAACCACTGCAGGAGCACAAGTTAATTCATATTCTTCCCATTTTTCCATTCCTTTTTCTCCGGGAAGTTCAATTAATATTACTTTCTCTCCAAATATTTTTGCAATCTCTCTCGATAGTTTGGTTAATTCCTTGCAGCCTTCACAGGGAGGCTCGCTCGTAAATACTTCGATTTCGATAGGTTCTTCTATTTCTTCAATAAGTTCATCCACGTCCATTTCATTTTCCCTCCAAAGCTTCCTTTATTAATTGCTTCATTTCTTTGTTTTTCGGCTTTTTGCCGGGTTCGTTTATCAATTTCCCGTTCAAAAAGACAAGAGGCATTGCCAAATCTCGATACTTTTCGGCTTTGGGGTCTCTAAACGAATATTCGTCAAAATCAATTTTGCCTTCAAATTCCTTGATCATTCTCTTTATATTTCTCGATGTGACCAAACTTGTCGTACAAACGGGATCTGATATTACAATCTCCAATTTTACTTTCGACATCCGATATACCTCACTTTTTATTTCTTCGAATATTTCTGATCTAATAGTTCTCAAGAATAACTATTCATCGGCATATAACAATAGATCAATAAATTTTTAACTTTTGCGATATTCTTCAGGGTTCGGTCATGAAAGCAATCTCCTTTGAAATTGGCGGAATATGATTCTATGATGGAAATTTGGACTCTTGCATCATCTTTCCAACCAAATCTATCGGAAAACTTACCTCCTTTCCTTTTTTTATCTTACTTTTCAATAACTTCACTTCTCTAAGGGAAAAGTAGTGAATGGAAGAATGAGTAAAACATTGGCGATTCATTCATTCTGCCATTGATAGTAACACTACTGCTTAGAGTGATGCACTTTACCATCACGGATTATTACAAGTCTTGTGCCTACTTTGGCGACATCTGGGTTTCGTCTTCTCTATCATACCTCTTCCTCTCTGCGTTTCACCTGTACTCCTTCTTGCTGGCCGCCCTCTTTATGCGCTCAAGGATTTCTGCTTCTTCCTTGCTTAGTTCACGCTTCCAAGGCTCGGTTATCTTCATGGAGATCTTCTTGCATATTGGTGGCTCTGGCCACGCACCAGTATCGTAGAGATTGTAATCCATGAACTCTGTGGGTCTCTCTTGTATACAGGACCAAACTGCTTTCTTAACGTTTTTCGGATCCATCCCTCTTATAGGGTTGTCTTCGGATATTAGGTTCACAATGGTGACTTGTTTCCTGAACCTTTCTATCGCCTCCAGAGAAATGTTTGGGAGATAGGGAGTTGGAGCCTCGGCGCCTATAATAGTTCGCCTCTTGTCCCTGGCAACTCCATTCTTCACAAGGTTTATGAGTGCGTCGGCAGGGAGATGACCTTGGGATTCCCTCCAGCATAGAACCAAGTAACGGATGTTCGGATTAGCTACAACATTCGCGATTATCTTTTCTATGCCTATATTTTCTGTCTGCAATGTTCCAGCGAGAGCTGCACCACTCTCTATTGCTGCCTCCACAAGTTTCACAAGCTCGGGAGGAATTTTGAAGTCGTATGTGTTGAGGATGGCCACCAATGCCACAGGTGAATAATCGTTTCCGCGTAGAAAGCGGCCTTCCTCAGGGGGGTATTCTGGAGGAGGATCAACCTTCAGGATCTGGTACCCCGTGATCTCGATCGCTCTTTCAGGGCACTTTACTTCACAGGCTCGGCACGCAAAACATTGGTCCTCAGCAACCGCCTGAGATAAATTTTTTCCTTCCTCCTCCTGTAGCTCGAAGAGATTTTCCGGACAGACATCAACGCACGTGCCACAACCAGTACATTTTTCTACGTCGATTTTAACCTTAACCATAGTTCATAGCCTCCTTTATTGTGGGTGCCGAGCGGGTATGAACAACAAGAATAATACGGAGAAAGTGTTTAAGAAGTTTTTAAGCATGTCTGGCATAAGAGATAAACCACCATTTGTACAGCCACCTTTTGACCCTAACGTAAACACACAACAAGTGGAGTACATCTGTATTGTTTTCTCACAAGCATGGCTCGTTGAAAATGATGAAAACAAAAACTTTACAACTAAATCCATCGGGAAACTACTTTCGCGATCCGATATACCTCACTTGTTCTTTCTTCGAATATTTGTGATCGTAACAGAATTGTGGAACTATTTATCGATATATAAGAATAGATCAATAAATTTTTAAACTTTACGGGATTTTTCAAGGTTCGGTCATGAAAGCAATCTCATTTGAAATTGGCAGAATATGATTCTGTGATGGAAATCTGGATTCTTGCATCATTTTAGGCAAACCATCCATCATATCGTCCTCAAACACATCTTGGGAACGCTACACACGGTTTCCAAGGGGGTTTAGTCAGACACCCACCCAAGACGCTGGATGTCGGTTTGCTTTTGCTACGGGCTAATGGCTTGCCTCCAGTCGCGGGGAGACGCGCAAATCGAGATAATGCCTTCCAAAAAGGCTGGATCAGACCCTTCAGACGCACTATTACGGGATGCCTCCTGTCTAGGCTATAACGCCCGTGTGGCTAACATTGGTGGGTTTACCCCACTATCCAGGCAACCTGCACGGCACACACACCTGAAACTTTTTCGACAAAAAATACTGGCGAGGAATCATGGATCCTGCCTGGCTTGACAAGATTTGATGGTTATCCGGCTTGTAGAGATTAAAAATAGCTGTTTATACATCCAATGTTTTGTTAGTAGCAGAATGTGGGGCACTATTCGCCTACGTATTCATTGATGATCTTACATCATCTATTACGCTGTAGCGTTAAATTCGGAGTTTCGGAAAAAACTGTATAGTAGAATTTGTTAGATATATTATTCGAGAAGAAATTCTAAGTAGCTTTCAATCCCATCGTGAGTATAAAAATCTATTAAATTGCCATTCTTATAAATAATTAAAATATTAAAGTAATTAAGATCAATTCCGACAGCTTGTTTTTGACACTGAACAACGCCGTTCATTACAGGTCCATAATAAATTTCTTTTCTTATATGTTCGCTAGAATTTGTTATATCGAAAATTTGACACTCAATTTCTCCTTTGTTTGCAATACGAATTAACAATTCTAATATTCTTTTTTGGAGTCTTTGTGTTGTAGCTTCGATTTTAGGTTTGTGGTAATAAATTTCAGGGGCAGAATAGTAATATACAAATTTCATTTTCAGTTCCCAGGTTACTCATTAATCGTTCTAAATAGTTGAAAAATATAGGGAGAAAAAAATTGTAGCGATTGCAGAGGAATTAGTTACTTTAAGAAATCTTCATCTTCAAGGTGAAGAGGTAAGAATAATAAAATAGCTTTTGTGGTAAAAGTATTCGGGTTTTTATTCGAACATAGCCATTTGTCAAAAAGAAGGAGGTCATAAGTAATTTCTATAGTTTTTC
>JAECRX010000051.1 GCA_016292335.1 Candidatus Sifarchaeum subterraneum
CAATACAATACTTTTCGAATATCTCTTTACATCTTTTAATTTTATGAATATCTTTGGGTTCAATAGAGGGAGAAATTTCCACCTGAATGGCTTGTACTCTCCAGTATCCCTCCTTATTTCGTTCAATAACACCACTGACTTTTGTTTTCAGATTTTTTACTTCTAATCTCGATTTTCTAAGACAAAAGGCAAGACTTGCACTTAAACAGAACCCTATTGCGGATCCAAGAAGACGTGATGCATTTGGACCCTTACCATCACCACCAATTTCTGGTGTTTCATCAACTATCCACCCTGCCTCACCAACATTTGGTAGTTCAAAATCCACTTCAAATTGAAAATCTTTAATTAGCCTAAGATTAAGACTGAAATACATCTGTTTAATCTTTGGTTTTTGACTCATATAATCACCCTATAGTGAAAACACTCTTTTTGAAGGATATTGTCACTTATTAATGTAAAAAGCATCTCACTCCTGTAAAGACCATTTTCATTCCACATTCGTTTGCAGCTTCTATAACTTGTTTATCTCTTTTTGACCCGCCGGGTTGGATAACTGCAGTGATTCCAGCTTCAGCGGCGATATCTATAGAATCTCTAAATGGAAAAAATCCATCAGAGGCCATAACGGATTTTTTAGAACGTTCACCAGCTTTTTTTATTGCTAATTCTACAGAATCAATCCTACTCATCTGACCTGCACCAATTCCGACAGTATATTCTTTTTGCGCTAAAACAATTGCGTTTGATTTAACATGCCTGCATACTTTCCATGCGAAAAGTAAAGAAGTTAACTCTTCTTCAGTTGGTGTTTGTGAGGTAACTATTTGAAGTTTTCCTGGTTTTATTTTCTCCGTATCTCTTTCTTGAACTAATACTCCACCGATGATTTCTTTAATGCTAATGGGTGGGAATTGAAATTTTTCATCATATTCCAAAATATGAAGATTCGGTTTTTGTCTTAGAATGCTAAGAGATTCTTCCGTATATCCAGGTGCGGCAATTACTTCAACAAAGGTCGAAGTAATTTCTTTGGCGGTTTCCAAATCGATAATTTTATTTACCCCAACTACACCGCCATATGCTGAAAGAGGATCTGAAGCACGAGCATTTATGTATGCATGTGATAAAATTTTATCGCACGCAACTCCACAGGGATTGGTGTGCTTGATCACAACAGCTACTGGTTCTTCAAATTCACTCATTGTTTCTAGAGCAGCATTGACATCGTTAAGATTATTAAAAGATAGTAAAGGCCCATGAAGCTGCCTGAGAGGAGAAAATCCTTCCGTAAAGTATAATGCGGCATTTTGATGGGGATTTTCCCCATAGCGCAAATTTTGAAATTTCTCATATTTCAAGGGCATAATTTGTGGAAATATGGATTTATCAGTTTGGAAATAGTTGTAAATCATATAGTCATAATTTGCAGTATACTCAAAAGCTTCAATTGCTAATTTTCGTTTGGTATCTAAACTAAGGTCCCCTCTCTCTTTTAGCTCATTTATTATACTCGGGTAATAGTTTGGGTTCACAACTACTGCTACGTGCTCATAATTTTTTGCTGCCGCTCGAATTAACGCTGATCCACCAATATCAATTTCAAACTGTGTTCTCTTAGGGTCAAAAGGATAGAGATTAACCACCACCATGTCGATTGGAATTATTCCTCTTTGTTCCAACTCTTTCAAATGCTTTGGATTGTCACGATCTGCTAATATTCCTCCATGAATCAGTGGATGAAGTGTTTTTACTCTACCATCGAGCATTTCTGGAAATTTCGTATATTCAGATATTTCTTTTACAAAAACGCCATTTTTCTTAAGGTATTTGGATGTTCCGCCTGATGAGAGGATTTCTATACCCATTTCATTCAAGAATTTAGCAAAATTAACTATTCCTCTTTTATCAGATACACTAATCATGGAAACGTTCATCCCCATAACTCCTTCAAGTTGTGAAAGCGAGGTGGATAAAGTATGTTACAATCGTTGACGATTTCAATTAAATATTGAATAACAACCCTTTTAAATTTCTAAATTTTATCCCTATAAAAGAATTATCATGTCAACCTAGGCAAATCTCTTAACGAGCCTTGAATTAATTGTTATATTGTTTAAACTAACTGAATTTCAAATCTACGTGCAAATATCTTGTAACAGATTCTTTAATGGCTTCCTACTATTGTAAAGTTATTTATTATTTATTCATTTATTTATTTACAATTATAAATTTATTGATTTACAACGTATATATATCAAGTCTAATAAAAATCTGATTTCTTTTGTATGAGAGGGTCATGTTTGGTGGGGAGAGGGGAGTCAGATATTTCGCGGCTATAAAGTATGGCAAAAGTGAAATTTTGTTGCTTCTAATTGAAGATAGAGGTGAAAAAAAGGGTCTTGTTTGTACTGATGATTTTTAAAGTTATCAGATCCTGAATTAAGATGGATACAATCACGACAGTGTGTGCCACAATAAGGGGGAGTACGCAAGAAGGAACATACATGTTAACACGCGCGAAGGGAAGTTTTCTCTCCTAAGGTCTTTTACAGCGATTCATAGAGGAAAAGTAATATAATGTTTGGATCTATGCAAAGGTCTTTGAAGTCCACTGAAAGATAAACCAAGAAGATCCAAGTGACAAAATCAAGGATCTCCTGAAAACTTCTCCAGATGAAAATCAAGGTTGAATACTTCTCCCTCCCTTTCGTGTCAAATATCAACAATATTCTTTAGAAAGAGCGCTTAATTTTATTAAATCCCTCAATAAGACTGGAAAATTTTAGAATTCACTTTTCAAATGGAAAAAATTTACATAATTGTAAGTGAGTAGTTTATATTCTCCCTCTAAGTCTAGGCCACCTAGTTTTAATTAATTTATTACAATTGTAAAGTAAAAGTTATCAACAGTAAAAAATGAATATATAATTTTTTGAGGGAAAATTAGATTAAGAAATACGCA
>JAECRX010000052.1 GCA_016292335.1 Candidatus Sifarchaeum subterraneum
TCACTGCTATACTAGGATTAATTTTTTTGTTCAAAAAAGAGCGTATGAATTTCTTTTTTGTCATCTCGTTCTTCTTAGGATTATTTATGTGCTTTAACAGCCACTTGATAGTAAAATATCTCTTGAATTTTGAACAAGCTGTCCTACAACCTGAACACTGGAATTTTCAACTAAATATGCTATGTTATATATCTTCTTCTTACGCTTTTACTATCATATTTTCAAGAGCATATAATTTGATATCAAATAGTTGGAAGCCATTTGGTCATTTCCTATATCGTTCTCGATATCTCTTTTGGATGTTTTTCATTTTTCTTATTGGATCCCATAGTATAATTTATCATTTGTATAAATGTTCAGGAAGACCTCATATAAATGAAGAAGCATATCAATCATTCTTGTGGTTAAATGAAAATACACCAAGAGATAGTGTGGTGATGGCGTGGTATCATATCGAACAATTAATTTGCATTTACACCCACAATAATGCTTTTTCCACAGATTATGTGTCTCTTGCTCCAAAATCCGAAATAAATGAGCGAGCTATTCTTATTTTAAAATTTTACAATGTGTCCAAAGAAGTATTAAAGAATCTTCGAACAGATGTTTTTGTTATCAATGATAAACAAGAACTTTATGATTTATATGAAAAAACTAGTTTAGCCGATTTATTGAAATACAGACTGGATTATGTTTACTATGGACATTATGAAAGAATGCAAGAAAGAGATAATGGAGAGAAACCGAAATACTTGAATTATCCATTCTTAATAAAAGTTTATGAAAATCTTACCCCTAATGAATGGGTGGTAATTTATAAATTTGATAGAAATGCATTCATAGAATGGGTATCTTAGAAATCTATCTAAATTATTTAGACCACCTATAGATTTTTTTTGGGGGTTACGCCTTTTAAGGCTTGTATCCAGTATATATAGCGCTCTTTGGTCTCCAAATCTTTATAAGAGGGTTAAGTATATTTTCTACCAGTTAATTTTCATAAATATTGTAGAAAAATTCAGAAGGTCTGCCCACTCCTCGAAAAACTATGTTCAATTCCAATACTTTTATTGGATCAAAAACATGTCTTCCGTCCACGATAGCTCCAGGCAGGGTCATCAAATCTTTTATTTTTCTTAAGTTGAGTTTTTGATACTCCAAATGATCAGTAATTACTAATAAACAATCTGCACCGTGAACTGTTTCATAAATATCTAATGAAATCTTATTGGTATTAATAATCCCCTTAGCTTTTTCCTTTGACACATATGGATCATGGGCAAATACATCTGCTCCTAATTCTTGAAGTTTTTTAATTATCGGAGCTGCCACAGTTTCTCTCACATCATCTGTATTGCTTTTGAAAGCTAATCCGAGAACAAGAATTTTTGAATCAGCAATTTGCTTGGACATTTCTCTGTATGCATCTAAAACTAATTCAATAACATGGCTTGGCATTAACTCATTTCTTTCACGGGAAGCTAAAATGATTTCAGGACTAAAATTTTTTTGATTGGCAAGATATGACAGGATATATGGATCCTTAGGTAGGCAGGATCCCCCAACACCTGCTCCAGGAATGAGTATTCGAGTTCGTGGCCCAGAATTGCATGCCCCAATAGTTTCAATGATATCCACACCAATTTTTTCACAGATTAGCGCAAGTTCATTGGCCAATGCTATGTTTACATCTCGATAGACATTGTCAAATATTTTAGCTGTTTCTGCAACTCTAGGGCTACTGACTTGGATTATTTTAGTTCCAAAAATACTGAAGATAGCTGCTGCTAATTCTGTGCTTCGTTTATCAATACCACCAATAATCTTTGGAAGAGTTTCAAATTCTTTTAATGCTTTTCCTTCCACTGTTCTCTCAGGACAAAAAGCCAATCCAAAATCTTTTCCTGCTTTTAATCCTGAAATTTTTTCTAGAAGAGGTTTTACGAAGTTTTCTGTAGTATTAGGAACAACAGTGCTTCTAAGAATTATAATTTTTCCTCGTTCATCTGATTTTGCTAAGCCTAGACCAATATCTTCACAAGCTTTTTCAATATATCCAAGAATTGGTATTTTTTCTTCATCAATTGGAGTTCCAACTGTAATCATTATGATATCAGAATTTTTGACAGCCTCAACAGTATCAGCCATAGCAAAAAATAGCTTTTTACTTAAAGCATCTTTCAGTTCTTCTTCTACTCCTGGTTCATAAATATTCACTTTGCCGTTATTCAAATTGTTTACTAGCTTTTGATCAAGATCTGTGCCAATTACCTTGATTCCCTTGGAAGTAAGCCCACAGGACAAAGAAAGACCAATATATCCGAGTCCGATCACCGCAACGGTTATATCTCCCTCTGTAAGGCGAATTTTGATTTCATCTTGGGACAATTCTAATAAGTTCATTGATTATCTCCTTTTCCAAAATTTTAGACAAATCCATGCAAATAAAATCCAAGGCTTATCAAGCAATATCTTATTCCAATATTTCTCTTTTTCGAAAATTATTTGCGGTTTCTAACAAACTACCTATACTGATATTGCTGAGGGAAAGTGAGGGGCCTCCTATCAAAGCAGTATATACCGTTCTTATTATGTGATCAATAATCGCTATGGTTAATCCTACCCCTCCAGGCAACCCGCCCAGAAAAATCAGCATACTTGCAATCACAGCTTCATAATATCCCCAGCCTGCTGGTAGTAGTGGAATAGCTTCGGATAAAAAGCCAAATATTGCAGCAAGAATGCACACAGAATAAGGTACTTCATATCCCAATCCTAAAATTAGAAAATACATCATTGTCGCTTCAATAATCCAAATAGGAACAGACAACAAAATAACTTTAAAAAATTCAAGTTGATTTGTGGAAATTTTTCTGACACCTTGTTTGAGAGTTCTTAATAGATGATAAAATCTATCGTGTAATTCTTGCGATATTTTTTGAAGAATCTTCAAAACGTGGCCACTACAAAAATATGAATAGGTGAAAAGAATAAATACGCTGGCTATGATTGTTATAGCTGCTATCAAAATATAAGTTGCTCCCATGGACAGGTCGGATATACTACTAATCTCGTTAAAAAATATGAAAAAGCCCAAAACTGCAAATAAAAGTAAAGTTACTAAATCCAATAACCTTTCTACTAAAATTGAAGCGAATCCCTCTCCAAAAGGAACCTTTCTTTCTTCTCTAATGAGAAATGCTCTTGTAAAATCACCAATCCTTGCGGGTATAATTGTATTAACAAAAAAGCCAGCATATACTACTCTAGTGAGCATACCTTTACCGATTTTCCGATCCATTCCATTCAGGATAATTCCCCATCTGATTCCTCTAAGAAGATAAGCCATAGTATATGTTAA
>JAECRX010000293.1 GCA_016292335.1 Candidatus Sifarchaeum subterraneum
ATCTTTCCCTATTTATCTGAAAACTTAAAATCTTTTATTTACAGCCGAACAATGTGAGCAGATATATTCAGTAGAATATTGGAAAACACTAGAAGGTGTATTTGGCAACTTACCACCGCATATATCACATTGTTTTCTTCTTTTTCTTTCAGCAAGAAAGGCACGGGGTATTCTTGCTTTCATTTTTTCACTTTCGTCCATTTTCTTGCCTCGCTTTCTTTTCCGAAAATATGAGGGATTTTCCTTATTTGAATGATAAAGGAAAAGCAGAAAAATTTTTTGTTACAAGCATAAAAAAATAACAATAATTGGGATGTGTATTTTGAATAAGAATCAACCTGAATGGAGGTGTTTAATTTGGCTTATAGAAAGAAGCTTAAGATAACGGTTCTTAAGAAATTGAATGGTGAAGCGATCTATGGCAAGAAGCTACCGGTGACACCTAAATATCCGCTTGTCTGTGGCCTATTTGAAGAAGGTAAAGAGTTCATCGTAGAGGATACAGGTAAAATGCCTGAAGATTTCTGTCCATGGGCTTGGAATGATTTGGCGCGGATGGTAGACCATCTGCAATTTGATGGTGACTATTCTTTTTATGAAGAAAAGGGTGTAGGTCTTGCTTGTTGTACAGATGCTGTCCGGCCTGTAGTCTTCAAATTGGAGAGACTGGAAGATTAGCGCGACATTAATAAAGCTAAAACCCATTTTTTTGTTTAGCAACTTTTTCAATAGTGTTAATCAAGTGTATTAGACATTTAAGCCAGAAAGAGTGCTATTTCTTATTAGTATTTCATTGTTAGTTTTCGCATTTTTGTTTTTTTGGCCATCCTCGTTCTTGTTTTTTCAAACATTTTTTATAGCTAGCTTGAGCTGGAGGATAGTCAGTAGCTTTAATGTTCACAAAAAAAAAGAGAGGAAGTTTGGGGAGACGATTTTAAATTTTACCTTCGATATACAACGGGTGGATTAGATCCCATATTGTTCCTTGACGAGATGAAGGATCCCTTTCTCTTCCAGAATTTCTGTTGGAGTCAGCATACTGATATGGACTACTCCTGGTAATCGCCCAATCTCAATTGTTCCTGTGATTGTGACTCTATTTCGGATTTCCTCGAAGTCCAAACCCGTGAAATTTACTAGCCTTTCGAGTCCATTTTGAGTCGCATCAGTGAGGTTGGGACCACTTCCTACCATTTGAATTGGTAATAAATCCTCTTTAATTTCGACACCATATTCCTTTGCTAGTGCACGAGCAGCTGCCAATTCTTTGTCTGTATATCGTTTTGCTAGAAATTGTATATCCTCGTATCTGGGTATGAGGATAGGTCCATCGAGCTTTAACCCCTTAATAACTTCTACGTCAATTGTTGTTCGCGCTGCAACATCTGTTGTATGTCCCGCAATTTCTCCGTCTCCTTGCATCGCATGTACATCTCCAACTGTTATTCCTGCACCATCAATCATAACTGGGGCTATCACCATCATCCCTGCACCAACGCTATCGACGTCCATATGCGCATCTGATCTCTTTGTGGTAAGATCTTCTTGTGATATTGCCAGAGGATGTGGGGCGCCAACCAAAAAGGCTCCGAAGTCACCTGCATTATGTGATGAGGGCATATCAACAGCTGGTGATGTACCGAAATTGCCGAGCATTGGCCGAACACGCGCAATTACACCTACCAGATCTGCAACCGCGAGAGAAGTCACGGGATGGGATTTACCCTCGACTCCTGCAATAGTAAATTCGTCTGCTTTTTCAGCAATCTCATGTGCCGATTTTTCATCTACTGTAATTCCAACAGTATAATCTGGACTAAATACCATGGTATATCCACATGTGAATTGGAAGGGATTAACTTCCGCATTGCATTTCTTACAACGAATAGTATGTGTTTCTAGATCAACGTATGAATCTGGCCACATGGTTCCGCATCCAGGGCATTGTTTAGCGGCAAAAGGATCTCCTAAAAATCTGCCTTCGACTGGGGTTTCGGTTCCAGATGCGGTAGCTTTTGATAGGACTTCGATTTTTTTGACCTTTAAAGCTACTGCATCACCAACGCTTGCGCCTTCAACTTCGATTGGAGCCGTGACTTCATGACCACTTCTTACTTCGGGGGTTATCATTGGGCTAAAACATGCAGGATTGCTTCCAGCTATTATAGTTCCACCATCGGAGACAATATCTACGAATTCGGCCGAGGGACCTACCACGTCGATAATTTGGGTCGCAAAAACGGTCTTTTTAGCCATTCTTCAACCTTCCTTTTAGATTTTTTTTTTAAATTCACTTAATGGTAATCATCTATTTGATTCTTTAAGTTATTAAATTTTTTACTGTTTTCATTAATTCCGAAACTGTATTTGTAAATAGAAGAATCTATTGAGCATGAAAGACCATTGTTAAAAATTCACAAAGATGAAAATTGAAAATCAGGTTCTGAATGTCATATAAAAAAACAAGGTGGGTTTTACAAATCGTGAAAGAAGAATACAGTTCTCTATGTGATGGATTTTTTATTTCTCTCAATGGTTTCTACTAATGAATTTTTCAATAACCGATACGGTTGGGCACCAACAATTTTTTTCTTGCCGGATATGATAATGGTCGGAACTGCATAGACTTTGTATTTTTCCATTGCTTCTCTTTGGTTTTTCTCAACTTTTTCTTTCATACATCTATTTCTCAGACAATCTTCAAGACCTTCAACATTCAGACCAATGTCCCTAGCAATTTCAAGTAGAACTTTAATGCTCCTTATATCTCTGTCCTGAAGAAAATACGCTTCAAAAAGTGCATCATGAAATTGTTGAAACTTTCCTCTTTCCCTTGCATACTCAGCTGCTTCATGTGCTAATTTTGATCTTGGATGCCTTGAGGGACGTTTTATATCTATTTTATCCTCTTCGGCCAATTGTTCTACGTGAAGCCACGCCATCTTGATATGATTATCATTTACATCTGGAAGAGGAACATCTTCGGGATACAATTCAAATCCTTTCCACTCTATGTCAATATCATGTTCAAATTCAACTTTCAGTCTATCAACTCTATTTTTTCCAATAAAACAAAAAGGACAAATGTAGTCGGAGTAAATTATTATTTTGACTTTTATTTCCTTCACCCTCTGTTGGTTATTCTAGATCCGGTTTGCTGGCCCCCCATAGTTTTTTAGCGCCTGTTGTACAAGGGCGGTAGCACCGAAACGAACGAAATGAGCGTAGAGTTCACGGAGCCACACCGAAATGACATGTTTAAAATTGAGTCACTTGATTTAACCAAAAACGAGCCTTATAACTAATATCAATAGTATGCCAACAGAAAAAGCGAGAAAATGTATCAAACCCATTTTTAAACTCTCGCCCTGTTTTATCTCAGGAATTAAATCTGAAGCAGCAATATAAATAAAATTGCCAGCAGCAAAAGGCAATAAAAATGTTGTGTCTACGCTTGTAGACGCAAAGTAAGCTAAAAGACCACCCAGAATTATGGTAAGTGCAGAGATAAAGTTGAATAATAAAGCCTTTTGTTTTTTCCAGCCTCCATGGATCAGAATGCCAAAATCGCCTAATTCTTGTGGGATTTCATGCGCAGCACATGCTATCCAAGTAATTATCCCTACCTCCACACTAACTAAAAAGGAGCTGGCTATTGCTAAACCTCCGATAAAGTTATGAAGGCCGTCAGCCAGCAAAATCATATAAGTTACAGGTTTCTTATGTTCAGAAGGAGCCTTATGACAGTGATGCCATTGTAAAAATCGCTCCATTAAAAAGAAAATCGAGAATCCAAATAATAACCACAAAAACATACTTAATTGAGGCCCCACCTTAATTATGGTTTCTGGGATTAGATGTAAAAATGCGCCTCCAATTAAAGATCCTGCAGAAAATGCTACTAGAATGAGAAGTATTTTCTTTAGCGTTTCTTCTTTCAAAGCTAAAGCAATAAGGCCAATCCAAGCTATTATGCTCATAGCAAGAGCGCTTAAAATAATCCAGAGTAAAATACTCATTTTATTTTCCTTTATTAGCATTATTTTTGCAATTAGTGAACTACCACCCAACAAGTTGAGTGGCTTCCTGCTTCAACCATTTCCCAACGGGACATGTCCAACAGGCTCTACGGGCAGTTCCTGCCCTGATTCAGTTGTTTATTGTTTAAAGAGTTCAAATTGGCGAGTGTGACCTCAGCTCAATTCAAATATCTATGGAGAAAAAGAGCTTTAAAAATGTTGTGAAAAACTGAAAAAAAACAATTCATCCACCCTACAAATAGGGTGGTCTTCTTGCCAGCGCTGTTGTGAAATTTTCTTTTAAAGCAAGGAGGAGTGAATTTCGCACAACGTTTCGCGTGTTTGCGAAGTACCATATTGTGACTTCCTCCCCTCCCTGAAGTGAAGGGCTTCCAGCTTTCCTCTGTGTTCTCGCCTCGTCACCGAGGGCGATGCTTCGCCACGCCATTTGGCTTACGGAAGATTACTAGG
>JAECRX010000053.1 GCA_016292335.1 Candidatus Sifarchaeum subterraneum
ACTATCTGTTCGGTTCACTCTCCCCTTGCTTCCGCCCAAACCATCATTCGGCTTCTCGGACCTATGCTGTTTGAATTTTCAGACGGCATCGTCCGGCTTCTTGAAGATGGAGAGGGTCAAGCCTGGGGATAACCCAGGTAGCGAGGCGCCCTTGCTCCGGCGAGGGTCTGGGCAGGGTGGATTGCCAGGTAGTTGATTAGTTGGTACGGATAACCAGCGAGGGGCAGGGTCTGAAAGGGCCTGAAGTCACTGTCGCAAGACCCGAAACCGAGCGATCTATTCCTGGGTAGGGTGAAGCGAGGTGAAAACCTCGTGGAGGCCCGAAGAGGTGTTGACGTGCAATTCACTCTCATGACCTGGGAATAGGGGCAAAAGACCAATCTAGCTCGGTGATAGCTGGTTCCTTCCGAAGCTGGTCGCAGCCAGACCCGAGGCAAGGTAGCTGGTGGGGTAGAGCACTGATTAGGAAGTACGGGGGAGAAATCCCTCACTTTCCTCTCAAACTCCGAACCTGCCAGCGCCAAAGATCCTCGGAGACGGGCGCTAGGGGGTAAGCCCCTAGGCCGAGAGGGGAACAACCCTGACCGAGGTTAAGGTCCCAAAGTGCCGGTTAAGTGTCAAACTAAAGGGCGTTCATTGCCTAAAACAGCGAGAAGGTAGGCTTAGAGGCAGCCATCCTTTAAAGAGTGCGTAACAGCTCACTCGCCGAGGTAATGGGCCCCGAAAATGGACGGGGCTAAAACCGGCCACCGATACCTTGGAGGTGGTGAAAAACCGATCAGAGACTCAGATTCTATTCTTTTGGATAGGATTTAGCGTTTTCTGGTTGGAGGAGTAATCATCTGGTAGGAAGGTGTTGCGGATGGGAAAAAGCTGGGCTGTAAAGTCCAGTGAACCGTCCGGAATCACAGATCCCGGTGGTAGTAACAGCAAAGTCGGGTGGGAATCCCGATCGCCGAATGGGCAAGGGTTCCTTCGCAATGCGTCGTCAGCGAAGGGTTAGTCGGTCCTAAGGCCAAGCGTAACTCGCGTACGCCGAAAGGGAAACAGGTTCATATTCCTGTACCGTGGAGGTACGATAGCGGTGACGCAGGCCATTTCCCTAACACTTTTGGGCAGGGCGAACAGGGCCCTCGCCCTGTTTAAGTGTATAAATCTGAGAAGTACCGTAATGGTGAGAACCAGATGAAAGCACGAATAGCTTACCGTTAAAGGTGAGTTCGCCTGTATCCTGGAGTCCGTGAAAAAGGGAAATGGAAGGATCCTCCATGGCCGTACCCAGAACTGACACAGGTGCCCCTAGGTGAAAAGCCTAAGGCGTGTCGGGCTGACCCCAGGCAAGGGAAATCGGCAAATTAGCCCTGTAACTTAGGGATAAAGGGTGTCTGCGGCCTTGGTGAATGCTGGGGCCACAGATCGCAGTAACAAAGGGGTCCCGACTGTTTAATAAAAACATAGCTTACCGCAAACCCGAAAGGGCAAGTACGGTAAGTGAATCCTGGCCAGTGGCGGTCCGTGAAACCTGGGTCCAACCAGGCTAAGCGCCGCTAAACGCCGGGAGTAACTATGACTCTCTTAAGGTAGCCAAATGCCTTGCCGGATAAGTACCGGCGTGCATGAATGGATCAACGAGGGCCCCCCTGTCCCTGCCTGGAGCCCGGTGAACCTACAGCCTGGCGAACAGTCCAGGGTCTCCCGGTGGGAAGAGAAGACCCCGTGGAGCTTTACTGCAGCCTGTTCCTGGTTTCCGACCGTAGGTGCAGAGAGTAGTCAGGAGCCTCCGAACTAGCCTCTCCGGGGGCTAGGAAGGCGTCCATGTAACACTGGCCATCTATGGTTGTAAATCTAACCGGTGGGAAAACCACTGGGACAAGGGCAGGTGGGCAGTTTGGCTGGGGCGGCACGCCCTTGAAAAAATATCAAGGGCGCCCAAAGGTCGGCTCAGGTGGGTCAGAAATCCACCGTAGAGGGCAAGGCTATAAGCCGGCTTGACTGGATTCTGCCTAATAAAGAATCCAGGAGCGAAAGCTGGGCCTAGCGATCCTCCATGCCTTAGCAGTGGAGGCTGGAGGTGACAGAAAAGTTACCCCGGGGATAACAGAGTTGTCGCGGGTAAGAGCTCGTATCGACCCCGCGGCTTGCTTCCTCGATGTCGGCTCTTCCTATCCTCCAGGTGCAGCAGCCTGGAAGGGTGGGGTTGTACGCCCATTAAAAGGGAACGTGAGCTGGGTTTAAACCGTCGTGAGACAGGTTGGATTCTATCTACCGGGAGTGTTGGTCGCTTGAGGGTAAAGGGCAAAGCTGGTAAAGGTCTGGCTGCCCGCCTAAGGGATCCTCAGTACGAGAGGAACGGGATGTCGGGGCCGATGGTGTACCAGTTGTCCGAAAGGGCACCGCTGGGCAGCTACGCCCTAATCGATAAGGGCTGAATGCATCTAAGCCCGAAGCGAGTCCCGAAAAGAAGCGACCGGTCTGCCATGTTATCCGGGGCGGGTGACCGCAACGGTTGTGGTAGACGAGGGTTCCCGTATAAGACGGGTTTGATAGAACGGCAGTGTACGCACCAAGCGAAAGCGAGGTGTTCAGCTGGCCGTCACTAACCACCCAAGCGTGTCGTCTTTGCCGAAAAGGGCTATCCCAGGTCGGGCACTGTTCGCTTGGGAAATTCATGCATAGTTGTCTTGAAAGGAATTTTACCACCATACCCCTATCGTCCATCTCTTAAACAGTTCAGATATGTTTTGACCCACGGCGCCTTACCACGGGTATTTAATAAAAGCGGAACGGCCTACTTTTAAAATCAAATCTTATACACCCAAGATGGAGAACCATCTAATAAACAAAAAAACATAAAAACAAATACTTTTCTAAACTCAATTTAAATGTGAGTTTAAATCGAGTTTAAACACGGTGAATCGGATAAACCCCTTAAGCCATTCAATAAGCGTTTAAAACCGTCTTAAGTCCACTTCTCCAAATGGTTTAAAGCTTATCTTCTGCAGTAGATTGTTGAACAAAAATTAAATAAGTAAGTTTTTTCAAACTGTGCTTTCTCGTGATTATTTGACGAACTCACAAGATGCAAAACTGGATGCCCAAAAAAGAAGACTTTATGAGTAAATATGAATTGGTGATCTGAATTGGATCTAAAAGACTTATTTTTCAAAATTTCAAAAATCATGGAGAACACAAGGAAACTATTAAATGAATTAGACGAAGAAAATTCATCGATAGGTGAAATAATCGGATATAACATTAAAGGGGATGAAACAAGGACGTTCGACACTTTAGCCGAAAATAATTTGATAGATGGAATAAAAAGAATTTGCGAGGAGGAAGGAGTAAAAGCTACAATTATGGCTGAAGAAGGAGGAGTAGAAAAAGAAGGAGAGGATTACTATTTCATTATCGACCCAGTGGATGGGTCAACAAATTTTGCCAGAGATATTGGCTTAAGTTCAATCTCGATTGCAGTAGCAAGTAAACCTTACTTCGAAAATGTTGAAATGGGAATTGTAAAAGATATTGTATCCGGTAAAACATGGAGTGCAATTAGGGGGAGAGGATCATTCCTAGATGGGAAGAAAATCTCTCCATCAAAAGTTAAAATCCTAGAAGAAGCTATTATCGGCGTAGATCTTGATTTTACGCAAAAAAAAGATCTAAAAATTGTTTATCCACTTCTTTTAAGTGTAAAGAAGATTAGAAAAATTGGGACTGACGCTTTGGAATTGTCATATGTTGCCTCAGGTGGATATGATGCCTTTGTTGATGTTCGAAGAGTATTAACACCAGAAAGTTTCGCTGCAGGAAAATTAATTATAGAAGAAGCAGGAGGAATTGTTTCCGATATTTTTGGTAGAGAAATCACGGGAAGAATTTCTTTGACGCAAGCGTGGACAGTTGTAGCATCTGGAAATGAACTTCTTCACAAAAAAGTTTTAGAAAAATTAGCGGAGGAAACTTAAGTCAAATACAAAATACTCAATCATTTTTTTCAAGATGATCTTAGCACAGTCTTCAGCGGATAATTCATCCGATTTAACAACAACTTCTGGTTTTAGAGGTTTCTCGTAAGGTACACTCCACCCAGGTACTGGCCATCCCTCCAATGCTTTTTTGTAAATATCTTTTGGAGCAAGAATAGTATTTTCTCTTTTCGCTTCTCTTTCAATGCAAACATCAATTGGACAATCAATAAAAACTTCCATGAACTTATCGATTTTTTCTCTTGCCCAGTTCCTATATTTTCTCCGATTAGCTGTGGCATCGAAAATGACGTTTATATCATTTTGAACTAAAAGTTTTCCTATAAAAACAAAAACACCATAAACTTTACTCCTTTCTTCTTCAGAATAAGTAGGTTTAGGGGTCATAATTTTCCTAAGTTCATCTGTCCTTAATATCTGCACTTTTAGACGATTATTATATTCCTGAAGCTTTTTTAGAAGAGCATTGGCTATCGTTGATTTTCCCGATCCAGGGAGTCCTGTGATCCAAATTGCCCAACCTTTATTCAGCTCCATAAGTGTACAACTCAAGAAAGACTCAAATCTGTTAAAAAAAAAAACTTTTTAATCTTCTTTCTTCTCTTCATGTTCTTCATTGTCAATAACGACAACAGCTGGAACAATCAAATATGTGGGTGCTGAATCATCAATAATATCAACATTGTAACTGTCTGCAACTGAAACATATTTTTTGTGGATTTTAGCAACTTTTTTCCTTTTAGCCTTTATATCATAAGTTCTATTTAAGAAGTTTCCATCACATTCTGCAATTTTCTTATTTTTCTTATCTCGGATCACATATTCTTCCCCGAATCCGAATTTAATCAATTTTTTACTTATTACTCCCACTTTTTTTCCTTTTTCATCCTTAATTGTATATGTTGGTGTAAGAGAGATTATCTTTTTTTCGATTTTTCCTATATCGCCTTCATCTTTAGATTTTATAGTATACCTTGTCCCTATCGTAAGATGTTTTACGTTAATTGACCCTAGTTTTTTATTTTTTTCATCAAAGATTTCGTATACGTTTCCCCAGCTAACCAATTTTTCTCTGATAGTATATTTAGTGTGTTGGAATATGGGAAGTGACTCAAAACTCATAAACAACACCTCTCTTTTCAACTATATAACTGCAAGGAGACCCTGCCTTTCGGCAGGGGAGGAATTGCAGTTCTTCGATTACCTCTTCTAAATCCTTATGCCACAAACTACTAATAAACATTATTTAAAATCAATTTCAAGATGATCTTCTTATTATTAATACATAATTTTTCAAGATTTGAGAGTATTTATTTTAAAGAGTGGTAGAGGATGAATGACTGCTTGAAATAGTTTGAAAAACAGCTAAACCATATTTCTAAAGAGTAAATACGCAAGAAAAGTGATTAGGTATCTTTTTTCTAATATGGATTATGATTCACTCTTCTTACCTTACTGATTTCCCTAATACGCCTAATCTCGTTCTAAGCATGAAATTCCTTACTATAATTGGTTTAAGGCCTGCTTTTGCACATAGATTAATTAGTTCTTTGTTAGAAATTGCTTCTTCCCAAGGCCAATCCCATTTGTCTACATTTTGAAGTATTCTCCTTCCCATCCAGTATGCGAATGAATCTTTAGGTACTATGATTAGGGTATGTCCTCCATCGCGAAGAAGATTTGCATGTACCTCAACGATTTTTTGTCTTTCAGGATACTTGAAGTGCTCAATTAATCCTTCAGAATGAACAAAATCAAATTGACTGTCTAGACTCAATTCAAATATGTCTTCACAGATAAAATTAGCATCTACATTCATTTTTTTAGCGAAATATTTTGAAATTTTAAGTGCTTTTTGAGAAAGATCAATTAACGTTAGATTCACGTTTAATTCTTTTGCTAAGAGTATTGACAAAAGCCCTGTACCACAACCCAGTTCAGCGATTTTAAGTTTACTATATTCTTTATTTTTTGAATTTGAAAAGAGATTTATCTGCGATAAAATTTTTGTATATTCTCTGAAAAGCCATCTTCTATAAATTCTTTCAATGATGTTTAACTCAAACTTATGCCAGATATTCTCCCATGTTTGCTTATATTCTTCTTGATATCCCTTTGATTTTATTTTCAAAGCACATCCATCTGTTTTTTTTATCAGTCAAGTTCTAGAGACTTTACAGAAATCGAGCTGGAATACTCTCGTCTTCGGGTAGGAGGTG
The DNA here is from genome assembly GCA_016292335.1 of Candidatus Sifarchaeum subterraneum. GTDB lineage: Archaea > Asgardarchaeota > Sifarchaeia > Sifarchaeales > Sifarchaeaceae > Sifarchaeum > Sifarchaeum subterraneum. The sequence goes on from JAECRX010000053.1 coordinate 6,209, forward strand.
GATCGCGTTTTAACCACGATATAAAGGCTTTTCCGAAAATCCTATCTTTAGTTCGCACACTCGACAAAGTTACATGAAAACATGGAAGACAATAAATGTATGTGTTCCCCTATACCAAACTCTAAATTTCTGCTCAACACGACAGAACCGCTTTTTGGGGAAGCTGATGCTCCTTTCGCAATATTTTAATAGGAAATAGCTCGGGAAATTTTTTGGGGCGATGTTAGATGATCCTTCTCGAACTACCACTTAACTTCCAATGGGATGAACACATCTTATTAATCTTTCCATCCATACGCTTGCTCTACTCTCCTTAGAGGATTATTGTTAATCTCTGCTTTACACGGTATCTCCCATCTCAACAATCTGGAGGTTTTTCGACACCACAGCTACGTTCCTCGGAGCGTTCTATCCTCTCGTTGACGCAAAAAAGCCACCACTGGCCACCCTCCGCTGGATCACCACTTTCAATTACGCTTTCTCATCTGGCATAAGTTTTTCGGCAAGGTGGGCTAAGTGAAATATTTGGTACAGGAGGGTTGACCAAAAAGGGGGAATTTAAATATATATTGGAAAATATGGCTCGGGATCTTAAATGGCAAAATTTGATGAAACAATTTTAATGAAAAATTATGAGACACCTAGTAGCAAATCACAGTTAAAACAGATTTTGAAGAACTTTATTGGCCGATCGGGGGCTATTGGATCAATCATCATCGAAAAAAGTTCTGGTCTTACAGTAGAAAGTTTCCTACCAAGTGATATCGACGAGGATGTAGTTTCAGCTATGGGTTCAGCAATGCTTTCCATGAGTTTTCGGTCTATTAATGAATTGGAGCAAGGAAATTTTCAACATGTTCTAACGGAAGGAAGCAAAGGTTATACATGTATTTTTAATATCAATGATGAAACCCTATTACTCGTTTTGTGCAACAAAATGACAAAACTCGGACTTATACTCTTGGAAGGAAAAAGATCTATCCAAGAAATAAGAAATATTATGGAAAAAGAGGAATTTATCTAATCTCTTTCTTCAAAATTGGATTTAACCTTATATTCTCAGATACAGTTCAGATACCTTATGCTTTCCTAAAATAATCACTTTAAATCAATTTGGGACTTTCTCATATTCTACCAAAGGTGTATGGAAGTGGAACGGTAAAACACATGGCTGAAACACGCGGTTCATTCCACCAACAAGTCGATGTGTCTTCTCACTTGATATTTATAAAAAAAGAGGGGTTTAAATCTCAAACTTTTGAAACTGATTTTTGAAATCCAGAGATATTTGGTGAGAGAGGTCTAAATGCTGTATCCAAAAGACATTGATATCGATTTATTGATCATGATAGTTGGAAAATTTCTAAAGAAAAAGGAAAAAAATTTTTTCGTTGATACCTCAATCCTTTTCAAAAAATTTCTTGAGATATTTTTGATACATTTTCCAGAGAAACTGCATCTTGTTGAGGAGATTTATTCATTTATCATTGAGAATATGGAAAAACACAATTTGTTTATTTATCGAAATTCACGCGAATTCGACGTGAGATATTTTGTTGTAAAAAGATACAGACAGTCAAAAAGTAGTTTCACGATAAATGAATTATTAGGCAATTTAATCGAATATTTTGAACGCTATCATGCGGCTAGTCAATTTAAATTGCTAAAAAATGAGATTAGTAAACAAGCTGGCATCTAACAGCATCTATTTCCTGCATATAACTTTTTCCTTGGAAAAAGAGCCTTCATCTTTATTATTTTCTCGGGTGTTCCTGAAGTTTCACACATTCTCAATTAGAGGAATTTTGGGATATTTGAGGATAGATTACACTTTTGATTAGGTTTTTGGAGTAATCTCTTATTGCTTGTGATTTATCTTCAGGAACATTGGGAACCTTTTCCTCTTCTAACATGGCTAAGATGTCTTCAAGGAAGGTTTCTGGAGTTTTATCGCTCTCTATATTGAACCTCTGGTACATTTCGAATAAAAGTTCAGCTCCTACTTCTTCAAGCTTTACTTTTTTTCCCTTTTCCTCACGTTCTTTTTTCTTTATGAGGGATCTGAATGTTTTTTGAATACTGTTATCAAGAAAATCTTCCTTATCTTCAATTCTCCTTCGTGAGAGCCGAATATCTCTTTCCAAAAAATCAATTGGATCAACAAGAATTGGACCAACCATTCCGAATCGAGGAATAGGAACATGTGTAATGACATATTTTGATTCATCAAATGCGGGATGTGTTGGTCTCGGCGACAACTCGATTAAAATATTGGCGAGCGCATTTATAGAAATAGTCTCAAATGTCTTAGCTATTTCCTTTTTATGCTCTAAGACCTGTTTATAAATTTTTTTTGTGAATGGTGACTCATTCTCGAACTTTTTCAAAAATGAAAGGACATTTGATAACCAATTACTTAGTTGATGCTTTCCTTCTTTCAGAGCGTTATGCCCGGCTCCTATAGGTTTATTAAGTAGTGAAGAAGCCAATCTTGCACCGGTTTCAGTTACAGAACATCTTGGATGGTCCGATATATATTTAGACATTAAAGGAAGTAAAAATCCCTCAACAATTCTTTGTCGTTCATTGATCACGTCAATTATCTTCTCTACAGATTTTTCGCCGAGGGCTGCTGTTTCAAGATTCGAAAGCTCGATAATTTTTTCTTCGAGGTGCTTCACAAAGGTGGTTCTGAGATATTCAATCCACTTTCCTTCATCAATCGCGAAATTTAGCATATGCGAATAAGTTTGAGGAATTAGCTGTCCAATCGCTTTTCTCCGATCATATTCAATCGTAAGTTCTTTACATGCATCTTTGGCGTCGAGAACACCATCCATTTCGATTTGATATGATGTTTTTGCAAATTCAAATGGACAGTCAATTTCCTTTGATAAAGAGAGGGCTAAATGATCTGGAACTCTCTCAACTTTCGTCTCGAAATCTCCATAAACCGCTTTGAATTCTTCAGCGATCATTTTTTGGGTAATCCATTCAGCGGCGTCATCTTTCCGTTTTAGCAGACGTTCTTGGTCCTTAAGGTCGAACTTTTCATTTTCTATATTATGGTTTTTTTTTCTTGATCTGTTCTTTTTGTTGGAGTATTGCATGTTCTAGCTCCCTCGAAACTAAAAAACAAGAGGTCTGTATAAAACATGAAAAATATGTTATAAAAAACTTCTCATAAAATCGAACCTGTCTGGTAATTCAAAGGTATAGAAAGCAAAATATGTAAGGGCAACCTTGTAAATGGAACATATGAAAGAAAGAATTCTCATATACAAGAAACCCGTGCCCTTAAAGCATACTATTCGTTTGCTGGTGACTATAAAGATTTTGTTGTTTTCCTTTTTCGACACTCCCTTTTTCGCTTATGTCAAGAATCCAAAGAATCTGGAAGCAACCCCTGAACTGGAAGCCATCTGCCAAATGGTGGTAAATGAAAAGGTGGCCTATTTATTCGGGCAGTTTTTAGGACATAAAAAGGAAGAACTGAGAGATTCCAGCAAGAAGAAATCCAAGAGTTCTCGTGGTCCTGTATCAAAACGGAAAGCACCCTTTTATGATGCCGTTCATGACATATTGGAGAAGAAAACCCTTTCTGAATACCTTTCACTAGCAGAACTCGTCTTTGAAGAACTGGGAATTCCATTTAGTTTACAATATATGTAAGGTTAATATATATATCAAGAAGGTAGCTTAATTATCGACTACAGAATGAAATTTCAAATGAAGGTTTGTAAATGATTTTTACTAAGAAGGTGGTCCATTTATGGTGAATAGAGAAATTATTCTGCGAGAGTGGGTTGAAGACGCAATTGAAACACCTAGAATTGTCCCTGTGAGTTGGAGTAGTAAAGACATACCCCTTAGCACTGGAATTGATAAAAGTTTGACAAGAGAGGATGGATTTTTACTCGTTAAAGATGGAGTATTAATCTGGATACCACAATCATTAGCAATGGACATTAAAGGAGTTAAAGGAAAGCTTTCGGCACAGTTTAGTGGAGGTAGACTGAAGAAAGGTGCAGTAAAAATTGGGGAGGTTGCATTAAAATACGCACTGTCAACGGTGACTGGAGGCATAGGAGGGGCGATTTTTACAGCTGTAAAATGGATCGCTAAGCGTTCTCGAAACAACAAGCTGGTTATGCTTCCGCCTCCTATTGAAAAGTTAGCAATCTATCCCTCATCTATAATTGGGAAAGCAGAAGTAGAAATTCATCCCGGTGAACCCGATTACTACCTAATCAAAATTGAAACAATATTCCAAGATGAAACGGAATATGGGTTAAGAATTTTCGAAGATTGGATGTATGGACATCTGGCAATTCATGATAAGAATTTTTTCGTCATACCAGATAATGAGTATATAACTAAATTCATTCAAATATTGTTTTTGCAAGTCACCAATCGGAGTGTTAAACCAGATATTTGTAAAATTACATATGCTTTGGGTAAATTCGGGTATCTTAGTCTAGGACCCTCGATTCTTTTCAAAAAAACAAAAAGACATGGTGTTATCCAACCCGCTTATTTTGTAGAATTTGGTCGTAAAACGAAAAAAGGACCATTTGACAATCTTGATGACAGTCTTAAGGTTTTATTGGAAATTGTTCCAATCGCAGCTAAAGAAATTGAAAAGGGAATTAATATTAAAGAAGTAAGTCAGTTACTTGAAGAGAGTGATAAGCAAATCAGGAGAGGAAAATATGATACCGCAGCAGATATGTTTTTGAACGCCGCCAAAATTTTAAGAACATACGACTGTGATGCCTTTTCCGATTATTGTATTGAACTATCCATAGAAGCCTATAAAGATGCAAGTGTCGGTCTATTAGAGGAACAAAGGATTGAAGAAGCGGGGGTTGTATTTGAAAAAATAGGAGAACTCTATGCCGACCTTGAGAAGAATATTCTTGCTCGTGAATATTATGATAACGCCTATGATTGTTACCTAAATTTGGCCAGATCTGAAGAAAATGTTTATAAGATGGCTATCGCACTGTATAAAGCCGTTTTTGCCAAAATAAATTCATTTCACTACACAAATGTTTATAAAAAGCCATTTGAATTGAAATTGATTGAAGAAACCATAGAACAAAGTCTATTCGAGAGAGATGATGACATTAAAAGAATCAAGGCAGAGCCCTTCTATAACTATGCAGAAACAATCTATCAGGCAACAAGATTTCTTGACATAAACAAACTCAATAAAATTGATCATGAACTACTGAAAAGAGAAGGTCTTCTACATACAATCAACAGAATCAAAGAAATAATCAATGCTACGCCCGCGATGCTAAGAAAATTCTATTTACAAGCCACACATAAAGCTGCGACGGGAATTAAAATAGCAGAAGGTGTAATCGACCGCGCGAAAGTGAAAGGTATCGTTAAAAAGGCCGTAGAAAAGATTTCTAACACAAAATATATGCCAAAAGAAGTATTAGAAAAATTCCTTAAAAAATGCGAACTCTGTGAAACCATAATTCCAATTGATGCAACGAATTGCCCTGGTTGTGGACTCAAAATTTAACTCTTTTAGTTTCAATGCCTTATAATTAAAGATTCTTATCATTTTTTCTCAGCTTTTGACTAAAACCTTTAGATCAAGCAACATTTAGCAAAAAAAAAGGAAATATTTGTCTTGCAAATCTTTATTTTTTCGTTCTTGGGAATGCTGAGTGCTTCAATGGTTAATTTTTCCCAACATGGATCTCCGTAGGGTGAGTCCGACCCAAAACCAACTTGATTCGCACCAACTTCCTCGATCAATCTTTAAAGATAAGCAGACGGCAAAAAAGAGGGTTCAAAATGTTTCTTTTCAAATCTTTAAAAGAGATAAAGATCGTTCTACCAGTTCTTTGTCTATTTTTCCTGCTAAATAGTTTTTTCCTGTCCTTAAGTCATTTAAATTCATCACAGCAGGAGCAAATAAAGTTGGATCGATCTTATAGAAGTCTTTTCCTGCAGCTTTGAATATCTCGTAGAATGGTTTACCATAATCTTTGGAAGTACTGGAGGGTGTATTTTTTATTAGTTCTCCTAGGTCATCGTCTTCACTACTTATGACATTTAGGGTCACACATCCTGCAGCGATTATCATGTCATTAGTAAGTCCCATTGCACGAAGGTCATTCTTCGCTATTGGTGCAATAGGACTAATTCCAAATCCGTATTTAATTTTCTTAGGATCAAAGCCTAACTCTGTTATTTTGTGTACCCCCGTCTCAACTATTCTGGCGGCAATTTGTATTGACCCCGCGATACTGGCTGTTGGCGCTACAATTGCATATGTATTTTTTGGATCAACATCACATCTATCTGCAATTAATTGCATAACTTCTTCATTTGGAAGATCGCGGGTTTCCAATGTGATAATTGCTTTATCCGCATCATCTCTATAATTAATTTTTTCGAAAAGTTCTTTTTCTACTAGAGATAGAGCTCTTGCGGGACCACTTCCCATTGCAAAGAATTTCCCTACTTTTATCCTCCATCCTGCAAATTGACTTCCAAGACATGCAATTGCTGGATGGTCGGTAGCAACATTTATTGCTGGTAAGTTATACCCTTCAAAATCCATCGAAGTCAGGGTTACATTGGCTAAGTTACCTAAACAAGCCTTACTAAGAAGTAATCCAGCTAAATGCCCGCCAGCTACCTTTATTCCACAATCTACAATTGTTGAACCATTTTTCAGTTTTACTACTTCCACGCTGAGAGTTTGTGAATTCTCAATCATCTCTTCTACTATCTTAAAGGCGTTATTATTTACATTTATGGCCATAACTTACACCTATTTGTGCCGGTTTGGATTATGCATATTCAATATGATTTATTGCTTTTTTGGGGAATGAGTAAGCTCTTGTAAAGCTTTTGAGGGTTAAGTTTAAGTTATTTTAAACAACCTTTTGCAAAATTTTTTGAGGGAAGTATTTCTGAATTATTTTTTGTTCATTCTTTATAAAGGGCTTAATCCTTTTCGGATAAATTTTACAAAGAGTTGTTATTTTAAATTTATCAAATGTGCTTCAAAAAAGAAAGAGCTTGATTAAATGTGAATTATTTTTCTTTAAAACAAGTATCTCTCCCTTAATTTTTCCGGCTTCAGCGAGGTCACCAACGAATTTTAGAAAGGGACCTTCGTATGTCTCTCCCTCTACTTCGATTGACGGTATCTCTTCATCAAATCTGAAGGATGGTAAAATTTCGTTAGCTTTACCTAGGATAATTATTTGACCTCCTGTCATTTCTGCTCCGACTCGTTCATCTGCATTTCCATGAACAATTATTTTTCCTCCATGCATGTGGACTCCAACAAATGATCCTACATCCCTTTTTACATGGATCACACCATCTCTCATCCACTCTCCTACTTCTCCTCCAGCGTTCCCTTCTACAATTATTTTTCCTCCTCTCATCCCTCTCCATTCCCCTCTATATACAGCACCTAGGTAATTGTCTGCATTCCCTTTGATATGCAGTTTTCCACCACGTATTTCTGCTCCGCTCCATGCCCCTACATCACCTTCTACAAATATGGATCCTCCGCGCATAAGTGCACCCGTGTGCATGCCTGCATTACCTTTTATCACTATTTCTCCCGAAGTCATTCCTTCACCAACTCTTTTTGTCTTAGGAATTGAACCTTCGATCACTATTCGAGTTTCTTCTGGTGAGTTCGTTGTTTCTCCTTCTACTTGGAAAAAATCGGATAGCGGCACTTCTTTATTACCCTTCCAAACTTTTAATTGCTTGATTTCATCAACTGATTTTCCAGAAAAATTGTCTGGAGTTATTATCTCCGCCTCTAACATGACATTAGGTTGACTAAGAGGTTTAAGGGAAAGTTCCTTCATCTTGATCGCTTCGTTTGCGTTTTTAATTTTCGAAGAATTTATGTGGTTATGAGAATTTTCGTAATTAATTAAGTTTTTTGTGGTCATAAGCAAGGTTTTTCCTGTGAGGGATCCTTTGTTCCATACATGTTTGATGTTCATTACTGTTCGATTGCTGTTTCAGGTCACAGCCAGAAATGGTTAGCTTTTTTTCCTTCTTTTCTTCTTTTTCTCTCTTCCATTTGTTTTTTATACTTCTGGGAGGAGTAAATAACATATCTTCGTGGATAAATTTAGATGGAGAGCAGAAAATTATATAAGATTTGCAACATCAGGATCTTAACGAAGAGTGTGCCAGAATATCTTATCATTTTAATCACTCTCTAGAGTGACCAGATTCACACTCTTCCACCTGTTTTAAAATTAACAATGAACATCAAACACTGATTAGGAAATAATAAGGAAAGGAGTGAGATTCGAATTGAAAGATGATGTTTTAGTGGGGTTTATTAAAGTTGGAAATATAGGATCATCACCACTTTTAGAATTTCTTTTTGATGAAAGAGCGGATAGAGATGATATTAAAACAAGAACTTTAGCTTCAGGCGCAAAACTTGGACCAGAGGAATCTGAAGAAATTGCCAAAAAAATGGTTGAATTCAAACCAGATCTGGTAATATGTTCTAGTCCAAACGCCACTCTTCCAGGCCCTTCAAAAATGCGTTCAGTAATGGCAGATGCGGGGATTCCAACGATTATTGTTTCTGATGCCCCTGGAAGAAAAGCTAAAGATGATATCGAAGAAAAGGGACAGGGATACATAATTGTGACTGCAGATCCAATGATAGGAGCAAGAAGAGAATTCCTAGATCCAACAGAAATGGTGATATTTAATGCTGATATAATCAAATTGCTAGCTGCAACTGGAGTTTTTAGACTAATACAGATGGAGATTGATCGTGTAATCGATGAAATAAAAAAGGGAAAAGAACCGGAATTACCCAAAATCATAGTTAACAAAGAAAGAGCAGTGGCTGCAGGAGAATTCCAGAATCCCTATGCAGCAGCAAAAGCAATGGCCGCATATGAAATTGCTCGAAGAGTTGCAGATCTAAGTGTGGAAGGATGTTTCAAAATAAAAGAATCAGATCGATATATTCCCATTGTCACGGCAGCGCATGAAGTTTTAAGGACCGCAGTTTGCCTAGCTGATGAAGCACGAGAAATCGAAAAATATGGAGATTACTTAAGTAGAACACCCCATAAGAAAGATGGAACAATTTTACATAAATTAAAGTTAATGGAAAAACCATCATAATGTAGATTGATAAATGAGCATTTTAAACACATATATTTTGTATAAAAAAGAAAAGTTAGAAGAGGTTATAGTCTCTCCTTATTCGTCTCATTACCGAAAATCACACTATTTCGGCCTCTTCTGGACTTTTTTCCCTTTCCCAGCGAAACAGATATATACCTGCGAGAACCACTCCCCTTGTGTGGTTCTTTTTCTATTTTTGTCGTTATCACACTGCTACAGAAGAAGAACCACTCTTTTTAACCTTTCTTTATTTTTCAAACGAAAAATCTCTGTAAACAAACTCAATCGGAACTCTATATCTATCAAAACAATCTTGTGAGGCGAGAAGAGATTAGCTAATAAATTGTTAATGGAGGAAGATCGCTTGACAAAATTAAATGATGTAGAAATTGAAGATACCTTTGCCGAATGTTTCGATATTTGGATTAGTAGAGTGTTGATTACTGCTACATCACCCCAATGGGCAATGATAGCTGCTCAAACTGCAACAGGATTTTCAACTTCAATGATAATGTGTCCTTCCGAAGCAGCAATCGAAAAAATGGTGTCTCCTAATGAAACTCCTGATGGAAGACCGGGGGTTATTATTCAGATATGTCATACTAGCAAAAAAAAGTTGAGGGCACAATTATTGGAACGAATTGGACAATGCATTTTAACTTGTCCCACCACTGCTGCATTCAATGCACTTGATGATCCAGAAGTTGAATTTAAAACAGGATCCAACTTGAGATACTTCGGTGATGGTTTTCAAAAAAAGGCAACACTGAATGATCGTGAACTATGGAAAATTCCAGTAATGGAAGGGGAATTCTTAATCGAAAGAATTTTCGGTGCAAAAAAAGGAATAGCTGGAGGAAATCTTATTCTCATAGGAGATAGTCCAGAAAATACACTAAAAGCAGCAGAATCGTCTGTCAATGCAATCAAAAATATTGACTTTACAATTACACCCTTCCCGGGTGGGATTTGTAGAAGTGGCTCAAAAGTTGGATCATTGAAATATCCAAAGTTGCTTGCTTCGACTAATCACATATTTTGTCCTACAATAAAGGATTTAGTTCCAGATACGAAATTGTCAGAAAATGAAAATTGTGTCCTTGAAATTGTCATTAATGGGTTAACAGTTGATGCAGTAAGTAATGCAATGGCAAATGCAATTAAAGAAGCTGTTAAAATCCCTGGTCTTATCAAAATTACAGCAGCCAACTATGAGGGAAAACTTGGAAAACATAAAATTTACTTACATAAGATTCTTGAACCAAAATGATTTTTTAGACCAGCCTTCTCTAGAGCCCTTTACTAAAAAAATTGAAGTGTTAAAACAATTGCCGCCGTTAAAACACCTGCAAAAACCATCTTGATCCCACTAATGATTACATTTTCTTTCGACAACCTACCTAAGAAGAAACCTAGGATAAAAAGGGTAAGGAGGACCAAAATGATAGATAGTAGTGCTGACAGTTCTGTAGGGAGTATTTGCAAATAAGCCAGGATAAACGGTATGACCGCTATTATTGCTGCCAAGAATGGAGCTAGACCGTCAATGATTGCGACATAGTGTGAAGCAAATCGCGACGCTCTATCTTGTAATGTTCCCTCTAAGCTTATAAGAAGATGTTCTTCAAGTTTCCTAAGTTCCCTTTCTCTTTCAGCTGTTTCGGTCAGATATGCCCCAAACATACCTGAAACCCCCATAGCAACACTCCCACCAATGCCTATACTTATGATAGCTCTGGGATCAATGGGCCCTGCCACCATAGCGCCAACAATTACCCCCAACATCGTGAGAGAACCATCAAATGCATTCATGACAAAATAGCGTCTCGCTATTTTACCTACGCGAGAAACTTTTCTATATTGTCGTATTTTTTCCAAAATCTTTTTCATTCTGCTCAACTTTTGTCTAAATCCTTGTTTCCATCACAAAATCTCTGTTACAAAATTGATCCCAAGATTATTTTGTTCGCTTTGTTAAAAATTTCAAATAAAACATTACTTTATGTAATGAGTTCACTACTGTTGATATAACTTTTTTGGAAGAAATTCGTAGTCATTTATATTTTCATCATCACATATAGAACAAGAAACAGGATAAAAACTCGATAAAAATGTTTCTTAGACTATTTCGCAGAATTTTACCTCAAACGCCTCAAGGAAGCATCGCCATTGATATAGGAGAGAAATTGCAGGTTTCGGTTACGGCTTTTCTTCGTAGCGGAGTTGAGTGGCTGTAGAGAAGGCGAGGAAGACCTAGTTTTCGAAAGAAACATGACATTCAGTACTTCTGCCGTAGAGCAGGGAGCTTGGACATACATTCCTAGGTATTTGTAGCACCCCAAGCATTCATCATGTATAAAACAGGAACTCTAGTTAACTTTAGCATTGCTAGCACCATCACAAGCTCCTTCCTTCAGAGCAGAATAGTTGACTGTCGTGAGGGTCGAATCTGTTATTCAAAAATTTATAGAAATATATACAAATTTCTACAGAGATTTAGAAGTTTTGGGCGAGGTCTTCGCTTTTTTCTCTCACCCATTTTTTCGGGGGCTTTAAATAGTTTTTTGAAAAAAAATCCGTGAGAAAAATCAAGAGGCTCCAGAGGATTTGTTTCCATCGAAAAATCGCAGTCAGCTTTTCCACAGGAGAGGACAAATCCCAGATGGGCAAGGTGAAATCTGTAATTGGCTGTATAATCAATTACTTCAATTATCTATCAGCGACTATCTAAACAAAAGCAAACAAAAACTCATGCATGAACGAAATTTACGCAATTTGATTCCCATCTTAAAAAAAGAACATCTATTTCTCAAAACGGTCCACTCATCTACATTAAAGAATGTGGCTTTACGGCTAAAAGACACCTTCATCCACTTCTTTCGCAATCAAAATTAATATCCACGTTTTCGATCATGGAAAGCAAATTGGTTCTCTCTTTATTACATCAAGAACCCCGCCCTGAAGGATGTAACTTGAGGCTAGACTGAGTGAGTATGTATTATAGAGGTATAAGACATGAGAACTACATCAGAGGGGCTACTAGTTATGGGGAAATTGAAAGAATACCTCAACCTTCGGCCAACGGATGAGGTTCGAAAATTAATCGCTATAAATATGGATGTGACTTGTATATGTATGCACAATTAGAGACCGCAAATCTTTTACCTGATGACTCAGATAGTTTCCGTGTGGTGGAGGATGGTCATAAATTCAAAAACGAAAGAAAGAATCATAAGAAGAAAAGAAAAATTAAGAAAATTATTTCTTACTTAAAAAGATTATACCATCCAGAATTTGAACTAAATGGTTTCAGAGTTAATAAAAAATTCATAATTTTTGAAAAACCTGGTAAAATAAGGGCTCTTTCCTTTATTGGAATTTATATTCACAGAAATGAGATTTGGAAAATATTAGATATATTAAAAATAATTATTGAACAATCAGAACACATTGAATTATCGTTAGAACTCTGCAATGATAATGATAGAATTTTTATTTCTTGCACAGAAGAAGGTGAATACTTAATTGAAGAAGACAAAAATGACATCTTGAACACTCTTAATAAAAATCTTAACAAAATTCTCTTACATTTATCCAATTTACCTAACAAAGTCATAGTTTTTTCTGGAGAAGATTTATTCCATGTTTGGAAGAAACTTCTAGGCGGTAATATTAAAGTCGTTGGCCTTACTGATCCTTCCATGGTTAAACTCTTTAATCAGAAAGAAGAAAAGCAATATATGCTAGTCTTCAGATTAAATACAAATCATGATGTAATAGACATCTTTGAAGATGATTTTAATTCGAATAAATACATACAGATCCTATTCAAAAAAAATGCAGACAAACTTTTTTTTACTATTTATCTTTTATTTCGTGATAACGCCCCTTCCCTTTTATTTGATTGTTTGAGAAAAAAAAGTAATGATCTTTTTTTTTCAACTGTTGGAAAAAAGAGGACTGTCGTTCGAACTCTCCGAGAAATACTGTTGCGTTCTTTCATACCATTAGAGTGTAATCTTCGCCCTATGACCGATTCTACCAGAAAAAGTGAAGTAAAATAGCAATTAATTTACTTTACTTACAGCTAAGTCACTCTCCTTTGATATTTAAATAAATATTACAGTTTAATCAGTTGGTATGGAGTGATTTCGATCTGATAGACAATTTTAGCGAGAAATAGTAGGCAACTACCCCGCGATGAATCGCGGAGATTGTAATGTGAGTGATCATAAAGTGAAAGTTGACTAGGATCACTCTACGATGGTACGCATTCTTGGATGCTTCGCTATTCCTCTTCTTGATGACCCAAGCAGTTTCCTTCAAATGAGGGAGGTTTATGAAAACTAAAAAAAATGTAATTGAAGAAGTATTACGAAAATCCTCTGTTTTTAAGGAAGAAGATAAACTTTCAATTGATTATATACCTCCTTATCTACCACACCGAGAAGAAGATCTAAAAAAACTTTCACAATATTTTAGAAGGATTATAGAAAAACCAGGAAGCATTAGTCAGAGAGTCATGATCACGGGAGGTGTTGGAACAGGGAAAACAGCTATCTCAAAGCTTTTCGGAAAATTAATGGAAGATGCAGCCATAAAAAGAAACATAAATTTGCATTATTTGCACATCAATTGCCGAAAAGCCAAAACAAACTCAATGATTCTTAAATACATCATTAGAAAATTCAATCCAAGAATACCCGAGCGAGGGTTTTCAAAAGAAGAACTTCTATTTATGTTTGAAGAAATTATAAAGACTAGGGATGCGTATTTAATTATTGCACTTGATGAACTTGACTTTTTACTCAAAAAAAGTGGATCTGACATAATATATGACCTCACGAGATTGGGAGATGAGAAATTAAATTGTCCGCAAAGACTTTCTCTCATAGTAATAGTACGAGATACAGCTTTTAGATCGGGAGTGGATTTAAGCACATTAAGCACTCTCCAGCATAATATCATAAATCTAGAAAAATACACGACCTATCAATTAAAAGAAATCCTCAGATATCGAATAAAAGAGGCATTTTATGAGAATACAGCTTCAGAAGAAGCCGTTAATCTGATTGCTGATATCTCCGCAGAATGGGGGGACGCAAGATATGCAATTGAGCTTTTATGGAGAGCAGGAAAATATGTAGATATGGAACAGCAATTCATTATTCATCCCGAACATGTTCGAAAGGCAAAAGCGGACACACATCCATCCGTGAGGCGTGAAATACTCCGTGATATTTCGCTGCATCATAATCTATTACTGTTAGCAATATCTCGGCAATTAAGAATTAGTCAAGCAGCATACGCTACGATGGGAGAAACAAAAGAAAAATACAATATTATTTGTGAAGAATACGGAGAAAAACCTAAAAAACACACACAAATATGGGAATATATCCAGGACCTTGAAAATTACACTATAATTAGTACCAAGATTTCTGGATCGGGGGTTAGAGGTAAAACAACTTTAATTGGATTACCAGATGTTCCAACTTCTGTTCTTGAGCAAGAAATAATTGAATTCTTAGAGGAAAAAAAATATGACTATGAGTGATAAAATACACAAAAAATCAGATAAAATGGACATTATAATGGATTTAGAGGGGAAAATAAAGACCCGAAAAAAAAATATTGAAGATATTCTCTCTTCAAAAGGTAAAGTGAAAATTTTAAAGGTTCTTGCCCAAATGGGAGAACTAAACATTTCAGGAATTGCAAAGAGATCAGGATTAAATCACAGCACTGCCAGGCAACATTTAAAATTCTTAGAAGAAGCAGGAATTGTTCAGGAAAAAGTTTTTGGAAGAATTCGAATTTATAGATATAAAAGTGAGAATTTTAGGGCTAGAGCACTAAAGAAGCTGTTTGATTTATGGGAAGCTTAAATTTGGTAATTAAGCTCGCGATCAAGAGTCAGAACGCTAAAAAATCTCTGTATACTGAATTAATTGAGTTAATAATCACTTAACTGTCAATAACCGCGCGAAAGTATGTTAAGAAAGTTCTATACTAATTTTCCTACTGATGTTCCCTTTTTGTTATATAATAAAATTCTCCTATCTCTTTTTGCTCTCTGTCCAATCTTGAATTGAGTTTATTTACTCTAGGCCGTCCAGATTTTAAATCTCTTCTAAATGTTACATTCATACTCTTTAGAAAATTATTCATCCCGTTTCTAAGATCAATAGGCGGATAGACGCGGCCTTCTATTCCGGGTTTTCCCTCAAAGACCATTAAACTATCTGAAATAAAGTCTTGAGCAACTATATCATGTTCGACAACAAACGCAGCTGCCTTTCTTGTTTCGATTATCTTTTTGATTGTTCTTGCTACTTCAAGTCTCTGTTCGATGTCAAGATAGGCACTTGGTTCATCAAGTAAATACAAATCTGCCTGCCTTCCGAGACAAAGCCCAATGCTGACACGTTGAAGTTCTCCACCGGATAAAGTATCCACCTGTTGGTCAAATAATTTATCTAAGCCTAATGGGCGGATTACATCCGATTTAAACCAGCTAGCTCTAAAAACTCTTCCAATAGTCTTTAGGAATAACATCCTGACATTACCTTCAAAACTTGGAGATATATACTGAGGTTTATAACTTACTTTTATGTCATTATTTTGAATTTCTTCCTCATCCGGTTCAATTAAACCTGCCAATATCTTCACAAAAGTTGTTTTTCCGATTCCATTAGGCCCTAAGATTCCAATAACTTCTCCTCTATGTATTTCTCCACCATTCACTTCCAAAGAGAAACCATCAAATGATTTATTCATCTTTCCAAATTCTATAATAACTTCTTCACTTGCCCAATCACTTGGGGTAGGAAGAGCATGAAATGTTATGCTTTCTGGTCTGAACCTCATATTTTCATCAGGAAGAAATCCATCAAGGTATATGTTGATGCCTTCTCTCACACTATGAGGATGGGAAATAATTCCATAAACACCTGGAACTCCATAAAATATACACACATGATCGGATAGATAATCAAGAATAGCAAGATCATGCTCAACGCAAACTACTGTTTTTTCTTCTTTAACCAAGTTCCGAATAACTTTTGCCACTTTCAGTCTTTGATAAATATCTAAATAGCTGGAAGGTTCATCAAATAAATAAATATCCGCATCTCTCGCCACTACAGCAGTGATGGCCACTCTTTGAAGTTCTCCACCAGAAAGCACATTTAAAGCTCTATCCAAAACTTCATTCAACTCTAGAATATCTACAAGATCTTTTGCTAATCCTCTTTCATCAACTTTGTCTAGAAGATCTTCTACAACGCCTTTTGCAATTTTTGGAATCTTATCAACATATTGTGGTTTATGAACCACTTTTAGCTCCTCTTGAGCCATTCTTTCAAAAAAGGGTTGAAGACCTGATCCCCGAAAAAACCTGATGATCTCTGACCAATCAGGAGGAGATTCAAAGTTTCCTAAATTTGGTTGTATCCTGCCGGCTAAAATTTCGAGTGCAGTTGTTTTTCCAGTTCCATTTTGCCCAATTAAGCCAGTTACAACTCCTGGCTTTGGTATCGGCAGGCGGAAAAGTTTAAAAGAATTGAAACTGAATTGATGAGAAACATCTTTATCCAGTTCTTCAGGGAGATTTTCTATATGGATGGCGGTATAGGGGCACTTTTTGATGCAGATGCCACAGCCTGAACAGATGTTTTCAACAATTCTAGGATAAATAGAATCCTCAAAAGTGACAGTTTCATCACCAGCTCTAACACGTGGGCAAAATCTTTGACACTCATGAGTGCAATCCTTTGGCTTACATCTATCTCTGTCTAAGACTGCAATCCGCATCTATTCTTCACCATTCAAGCACATATCTTCATGAGACTAAAAAAAGCAAGATATAAATTAGTGTTCCCCCATGTCAACCTTTAACTTAGAAATTTAAAAATTTTAAGTCTTGAACATTTGATCAATTAAGTAGAAAAATTCTCCTTTTCTCTGTAGAGGTTTGCAACTTCCTCTCCACTTTATTATTGAGATAGATAGTTTCAATTTGTTTTTTCCCTTTTCTTACCCTAATCATTAACGCTGGACAATTGAGGGTTGAACAGTTATAGTTTAAAATTGGGATTTTTAAATGATAGAAAAACAGATAAAGTAAAAATTAATAGAGTCTTTCTGCTTCTGTTACCCTTATTTTGGCTTTTTCATTCTCACTAATTCGGCAGTTAACAGTAAAATTGCACTAATCAGGCCTGGGTCTTTTTTCGCTAAATCTTCTGCCTCTCTTATTAGAAGCTGAGCCAATGCTTTCCATTTTGAAAGAATGTCAATATATTCTGTTGCCATGTTTAATTAATACCTCCTCTTGTTAATTTTCAACTTTTTTTTTAATGCTTTTTCTCTTATAAAACACATCAAGAGGTTTAGGATCTGAGTTTTGTTAGAACAAATCCGATAATAATTCCACAAATCGGCAAAATATAAACTCCCAGGAAAATTGGAAGGGTGGCTTCTATTGTTCCCTCTGGTGGTTTCCAAGTTTTCTCTCTGACTCTTATTTCCACCTCGTTGGATTCAACTACTTCCCCTTTTGCATATGTAACATTCGCTTTCTCAAGTGTGAATTTCCCCTTTTCTTTTGCCAACAAACGATACTCATGGATAAGAGATTCATGACCTTCTAGAACGGTCCAATTAGCAGTTAATGATCCGTTTACTAAATCGAATTCGGCTGGTTTAGAGTCTTTTAAGATCAAGTTGTGTATAGCGTCTTCTCCATTGTTTTCGATGATAATCGAAACAATTAGTTCATCTTCAACATGAATTTCAATTTCACTAGTAATCTTTGTTAAGTTAATTGAAGAATGTCCTTTTCCAATGAGTGTCTTAGCAGGAGTAGTGAAATTAACTATAAGTAGCAGTAAAAACATCAAAATAAAAAGAAACAATGGTCTCTTCATGTTCACCACTTTTATCTTCGAGTTGACTTTTAAACTGAATTCCATATGAAATGTGATCTTGATTGTGTAGGGAAGCATCTTTACCTATAGAGGTTTCACATTTTGTGGGATTTTGATAAAAAAATAGGTTGATTTATTTAAATTTGATTCTTTTTGTGTATGAAGTACTGGGAAATAAATCAAGAAGCTGTGGCGCCGCCGGACGGACTCGAACCGTTTCAGCAGTTGAAGGAAGGATCCGTCAACCTCGACCAACGGGTGCCTGCTGTGGCCAAATCAAATATTAACAGCCCGTCGCTTTAGGTGTTCTCGCGCTACCTACTGAGCTACGGCGGCATAGCATTAAGCTTTTGAAAAAATACAGTTTTAAGATTTTTTTGGTCTATACAAGCGAACTACTCGATAGCAGGACAGCAAGCTTCCTGCATCACCGTCGGTGAACTCAGACAGGCCTCACGTCCCGTGGTTCCTGCAGTAGGGTAGATCAACCGAAAAGATTTAGATGATGAACGTTTAAAAACGTTACTGAAAAACGCGATTCAACACACATACAAGCCGATATGTCTCCTCGCTCGATATTTATAAATCTATTTAATCAAGATAGATTATCAGTAAAAACATTTTTAGGTTTCTATCTATAATTTTTAGTACGAAAATATTATTGTCTTAATTACCTTTTTATATGAAGTACACATTGTTCTACAGAACAGAATAATTTACTTTAGTGAACAGAATCTCAATTTTAATATGTTCGATTTTTAGAATCAGTTTTTTAAAAAAGAATAAAAAATATACACCCATCCAGTTTCTCTTAGGAAAGGAGAATCATCATATGAAAGATAAATGGGATAAAATTAAAAAGCTCAAAAAAATTGATGAGAATCTTGACAAGATGAGGATTAAAGAGAAGAGAAGTGAAGATTTTAGTGTAGTTGAGTCCGTCTTTGATAAATCAACGTTGATGACACTGTATTCCCTCCATCGGATTATTGATACTCTTCATGGGGTTGTCAGCACTGGAAAAGAAGCAAATGTTTATCACGCCTTAGATCATGAAGGAAAGGAACTTGCCGTAAAAATTTACAGAACAGTTAGTTCTGAGTTTGTAAAAAAGGGAATGTTGCCTTATATTCATGGAGATCCTCGATTCAAAAGAGTTCGTCACGATACTCGATCTCTTATATTCTCATGGGCAGAGAAAGAATTTAAGAATTTAAGTTTGGCGAAATCCGTTGGTGTCAGAGTCCCAGAGCCAATTATAGTTAGAAAAAACATTCTTATCATGGAATTTATTGGAGAAGATGGTATAGCTGCACCAAGGTTAAAAGATGTTATTCCTGATGATCCCAACTCCGTTTTCAAAATTATTTTTGACGCAATGATTGTTTTATTTCAAAAAGCAAATTTGATACATGCCGATTTGAGCGAATACAATATTCTTATGTGGGACGAACCAGTTATTATTGACATATCGCAGGCTGTTTTAAAAGAACATCCGATGGCTTTGAAATTCCTTTATAGAGATTTGCGAAATATAATCAGGTTCTTTTCTCTTCTTGGTGTGAATTGTCCCTCTGTTGAAAAATCTTATTATGAAATCACTGGGGAGGAGCCTATATATGAGTATTGATTCGAAATATGGATTCATGGCGTGTAAAATTCCTTTAAAAAGGATTGGTGTAGTCATCGGTAAAGATGGACAAGTTAAAGACATTATTGAAAAAAATACCCAAACCAGAATTGAGATTGATAGCAAAAATGGAAGCGTAACTATTTATTCGACAAAAAACACTGCGGACCCCTTATCTGTTTGGAAAGCAAGAGATATAGTTCTAGCCATTGGGAGAGGGTTTTCCCCTGAAAGAGCTTTCAGACTTTTTGATGAAGATGAAATGCTGGAAATAATTGATTTAAACTCATTTATTGAACGATCTAGAAAATCATTAAAAAGGATTAAGGGACGTCTCATCGGTGAAAGAGGCAAATCTAGACGTTTAATTGAAGAAATGACCAGCACTTACGTGAGTGTTTTTGGACATACTGTAGGCCTCATCGGAACAATAAATCAATTACAAGTCGCAAGAGAAGCAATTAAAATGTTGATTACTGGGGCTCCTCATAGTACCGTTTACAAATTCCTGAATAGAAAAAGAATAGAACTTAAAAAGGCGGAGCTTGAGATTTGGAAACCCATTAAATTTACAGAATCCTAAAGATCACTTTCTAAAGTCTTTAAAGGAAATTTTTGTTTTCATTTGCGTATTTGCTTGAATAATCAAAAAGGCGAAATCTTTGGAAAGAAAAAATGTGTAAAAAGATATTTATAACCTGAAAGCCTATTCAATCCCGCAAAATACTGTTTATGGAAATTATAGTAAGTCATCAGGCAAGGTAATATATCCTCGGGATCTGAAAGTTATATTTTCCAGTTTTTAAGATGAAAAAATTTTCTCTCAGTTACGAAATTTGAAATCACGTTAATTTGACCTCTGAGTGTGACAGTAAAGTGACCGTACTTAATGATAAAGAACGTATCACTGTTACAAAAAGCCCAGCTCAATTTTTCAAAGAAAATAAAGCAATAGCTGGTTTCCAAAATCCAGCAAAATCCTTATTCACTGCTATTCGAGAATTGGTAGAAAACGGGCTTGATGGTGCTGAAAGTATCAAAAATCCTCCTGATATTGAGGTTATATTAGAGGAGATCTCCCATGAGGAACTTTTTAGAATTTTAGGTGTTGATGATCTAGAGCAAATAAAAGAAGATAGTCATATTTTTGAAGGTACTAACTTTTTCAAGTTAACTGTGCGCGATAACGGTTCTGGAATGCCATACGAAGAGATCCCAGATCTCTTGGGGAGGGTCCTAACTGGCACTAAATTCAACATTAGACAGAATAGAGGTCGTTTCGGTCTCGGAGCTAAGATGGTTCTAATCTACTCCCAAAGTAACGTAGGTTTGCCAATTCGCGTGAAAAGTTCTCAAATTTTGGATTCGGACGTTGGATATTACGATTTGATGATCGATCTTCAAAAGAATGAACCAGTAGTGTTAATGCAAAAATTAGAGCCAAAGAACGATGGCTGGCATGGAACCGAAGTTAGTGTTTATATAGAGGGGGATTGGATCAGAAGTAAAAATAAGGTTAAAAATTACTTCCAACAACTCGCCATCATCACACCGTATGCAAATCTTACCTTACACACTCCTGACGGTGAAGAACTTCTTTTCGAAAAAACAACTGACGAAATACCACCCCCGCCCATGGAATCTCTGCTTCACCCTAAAGGAGCAGATCTGGAATATCTTAAGCAATTGATTGAAACTACAAACACAAAAAAATTGAAATCCTTCCTTTCAACTCATTTTCAGCGTGTAGGTACTACTTCCGCCGAAAAATTTTGTGAATTCATTGGGATTGATAAAAATAAAAAACCTAAGCATCTTACAAATGATGAGAAACTCAGAATTGTTCACGGTTTCAAGAACTATAAATTCTCGGCCCCAGATAGTTCGTGTCTTTCTCCTTTGGGCGAAGAAAAGCTTGAACAGGGTATCCGAAAGGAATTAGAACCTGAATTCGTCACCACGGTTACAAGACCTCCTGAGTCCTATGAAGGTCATCCTTTCATTGTTGAAATTGGATTAGCATACGGGGGGAAAATAAAGCCAGGCATCTCTCTCTATCGGTTTGCCAACCGTATCCCTCTTATCTACGGAGAAGGAAACGATGTTAGTTCTCTTGCCATCAAGAATGATATCGAATGGGGTAGATACAACGTTAACCCCCAAATAGCAGTGGCCGTTTTTGTTTCCTTGATTTCTACGAAGATCCCCTTTCCTGAAACCTCCAAAGAGTATATCAGTGACGTTGATGAAATCCGAACTGAAATCAAACTTGGGTTACAAGATTGTGCTAGAAAGCTGAAGGAATTTCTTTCAAAAAAATCTAGAGCAAAAAAGAAAGCAGAACGGGCTTCTTTATTGAAAGCTTATGCTGAAAAATTTGCATCGAGTTTGTCTAATATTCTACAGTCTGATCCTTCCATTCCAAATAAACCGAACGCTGATGAAATTTTCAAACGAATGGTTGATGCAATTGACAGCGATTGAGGTATGAAGAGTGTCGAAAAAAAGGCCAAAATCATCTAGAAAAAAAAAGATTGCAACTATTAATAATTACACCCTAAAAAAAACTGAAAAAAAAGACCCTTCCTCTCCTAAAAAAAAGAAAATCATGTTAAAGAAAGTAGATCGGTTGAGGAAAATATTATTTAAAGATCGTCCAGAGAAAATAGAAATACCTCCTGACGCAACTGTCGTGAATGATATTCCGACTGAAGAATTATACAAATTAATACAAGAAAAAGCGAGGGACATTTATGACCAAATATTAAAAACTGGAAAACCTGTAATCAAAACTCCGAAAAGAAGTGCAACAAATATTTTATGGGATGAAGAAACAGATCTGCTTTTTCTCGGAAGTGAGGAGGTCGAACGCAGATTTCATCATGCGACAAGTGCTAAAGAATTGACTGTAGAAATAAGAATGTTAGAATTAATTCATAGTCTTCTAGAAGCAAACCTTCATGCCACAAAACGTGAATGTTTTTATATGGATGTAGACTTATTTAAAGAACAAAAAACTAGTGATAATGCCTTAGAAGAAGTAGCTGCTTATCTTGGATGCACTAGAAATTCAACACATGTGGTGGCAGCCGCAAAAGGTGCTGTGATTGGAAGAATCACTTTCAGAGAAGATGGAGATCTTATTGATTGTACAAGAATGGGAACCGGTGGAAAAGCGATTACCCCTTTACTTGGCAATATAACTGATATTGATAGCGATGGAGAATTCGTTTTAGTTATAGAAAAGGATGCTGCGTTCTTAAGACTTGCTGAGGAGCGTTGGTATAATAAATTCCCTTCCATCCTTGTGACCGCTAAAGGTGTCCCTGATGTTGCCACACGTATGTTTGTTCATCGCATTATTAAAGAACTGAGATTACCTGCATTTTCGCTGGTCGATAGTGATCCATGGGGTCATTATATTCACTCCATCTATCTAAGAGGTTCAAAACAACTCAGTCTCGAAACACCATTTCTTGCAACCCCCGAACTAAGGTTGATTGGTGTTTTAAATCGAGATTTAGACACTTATGATATCCCAAAAAATGTGAGATTGAAAATGACTGAGCAAGATAGAAAACGTGCAAAACAAATGTTGAAAGAACCTTTTGTTCATAAAAATAAAAAATGGGCTAAAGATCTCCGCGACATGCTAAAAAGCGGAGAAAAAGCAGAAATTCAGAGTCTTGCTTCGCATAGTTTAACCTACTTAACTGAAACATATTTACCTCATAAACTAGAAACTGGTGACTGGATTTAATTGATTTAAATTCAACATTCCTATGAATTTTTTTTCCTTCTTCTATGATTCCCAATGGATTTCTGTTTGATTACTTTATTGATCAAAAACTTATCAGTCCTCTTCTCTTCAATTGTTCAGCTTGGCCACGTGCATATCGCCAGATCACGTCGCCTCTTGTTTCGAACTGAAAATCCCAGGGTGAAACTAAGACTACATCGCCTTCTCTAATCCATACTCTCTTCCGTATTCTTCCTGGAATTCTACATAAGCGGGTATATCCATCAACACATTTTACCCTAAGTCTATCATGTCCGAGTAATTGAATCACTATCCCAAGTACTTCCCCTTCCACAGGTAATCTCGGTTTCCTTGCTTCTGTTGCCAATTTCTCGGCTGCTCTTCCCTTTTTTTTCCGCAAAAATTTTTCAACTCCTATTTCGATTGAACGCCTTCAGAATCATTTGTTTGAATGAGGTAAATGTTGTTTTTAATTTCAACACCTTTAACTTGCAAACCTTCTTTAAGTGTATCTGTTGACAATTGTTTTGTGTATATTTCTTTTACTTCAAAGTTTTCCATATCTAGTAGTTGTATTGAATTATAAGTTCTTGAAAGAATCATGAAATCTTTAAAACTTGACTTCTCGGCTATTACGTCAATTTGAAAATTCCAAAGTTCTTTTATTGGTATTGAAATATGTTCGAGGTTATCCAATTTTATACCCAAAAATTTTCCTCTCTCAACGCCAGTTATTTGAATAGGATCTTGTTTTTCTATTGAGATAATATCTCCAATTTTAAAAATAGGCAGCCTAAGTGAAATAGTGGTTTGATAAACTGTTTTTCCACTACTTTTGTCCACACCAGATTTCTTATATGATTTTTTCATTGAAAATCCCATCTGATCTCTTAGGGTAGATGCAATCAGATTTGCAGCACTTGTTGAACCCAAGTATATGTCGAATCCTCCTTTATTTTTCTCTATCTTTGAAATATAGGCCATTCTATCAATTTTTATTTGTTTTTGTAAGATCTGGCATACAGTTTCGATTATTTCATTTTGTTCTTCAGGCGTTATATTTGTTTTTTTTGTACGGAATTGTAAAATTGCTTTGTAATACCTTCTTTTTATCTTATCACAACGAAAACAAATTATGCGTTCTATTTTTACTTCTACTTCTTGTTCTTCAAAATAAGAAGGTAGCCTTGGATCAACTCTTCCAAAACCTCTGATTTTAACTGGAATTTTTCTTTTTTCTAAAAAATCATCAAAATTAGTAGGCAATAGTGGTTGTATGTCCAAATTGATGTCAGAATTTGTCTTTATTTTACCTGAAGAAAAATAATCGGATAAAGCTTCTCTTATAGTCTTATGAAAATTCTTTTCAAGATTATAATATTTTTTTTCAGAAAAAATTTCGTTACAATTCAAACAAACTTTAATAGAAAAAGGTTCTGTAGATATTTCAAAGAGTTTTCTTTCTTTCTTAATACAGTCTTCACAAAATCCGTCAACAATAATTTTTTCTATTTCTGTTTTTCCACACAGTATACAAAATTTTTTGCCTTTTCTCTCCATAAAATGGACTCCTGCATCAAAAACGCACCAGTTGGACGTGTGAAATTCCATTTATCTTAATAACACCATCTCTATGTACCAAACCTATTTCAATGAGTTTATCAATTATTCTATTTCCAACTAAATTAACGATTGTAGCATTTTCAATTTCTATAATACTCTCCTCTACTGAAACAAGCTCACCTTTATAAAAAGATTCTTTAACTTCTATTTTTATTTTTCCTTCTCGAAATGTTTGGCCCAGAATTTCTTTGTCGCATACTGCACAAATTCTCTGGTTCTGATGTTCCATTACTCTAAGGTAAACATTCAAAGGAGAGCCTCCTATAGTGGTTTAAGTGAAGCTCTAGCCCCGCAGGCTTCACACTCCAAAAAGAAAAACCTGTCTTCCTTTTTTATTTTAGTATCTGGTTTTTTGCATTCCGGACAGAGAACATACATTTCTGTATATCTTTTAATAAGAGTATTCATTGCGCTCTCAGAGAAGCGTCCTTGGAATATAATTCTGCCTGTAGTTTCTTCAATTGTTCCAGCAGTAGCGAGTTCACGCGATAAAAACTTGCTTAGGTGTTCTGGTTTTCTGTTTAATGTTGAGTTGATATCTTTGAAATTTTGTATGATTGTCCGGTTTCCTTCAGTAAATGAAAGTACTTTTGGAATTTTAAATCTTGTAGATTCGAAAACTTCAGGTGGGATTTTTGCTCTTGCCCTTTCTAGTAATTCCTCATATTCATATTTTTCCATAGTTATTCACCATCAGAATTATTTGTTAAGCTGTAAAAACCCGATTTTGGTTCATAGATGTTGCCTTCATGAAGTAACTCTATCACTGCAGAAAAAACTTCTTCCTCTTTTAAATTCTTTGCCTTTTTAATTATTTCTGAAAAATGTGTTCCAGATCCTTCGTCAAGTTCTCTAATAAGATGTAAAACTATGTTCTTAGCCTCTGAAATATCTTCTTCTTTTTCGACTGTATAATTTGCAGAATTAGTTTCCAGAGTCCTCATTTTTAACAATTCCAATTCACGAAGTAGCCACCAGTTACTATCTCTACCCTTTATTACAATTTCTGGAACAATATATATCTCCTCTTCATATTCTCTAATCCTTCCTACAATATCTGCAAAATCACCCGTCTTGACGTCTTCAACTAATTTTATAGCTTTTTTCCAGGTTTTTACTCTAATTGTTTCGGTTCCATCGTCAATAGTTAAAGAGACATAATCTCCCGTTTCGCTTTCAAATTTATTGACAACTATTCCAAATAAACGTGCTCTAATGGCTTCTATTCCTTGGGTAGTTTTCAAAAATTTACCAAAATCTGTGCTAATTATCTCTCCATTGACAATATCAGATATGTAAACCTTATATGCTGTAGCTATTTTCGGAAATCCTTTTTTCATCTGAAACCTCCTAACAACGGGGTTACTGGTTTTGGCGGTTTAGAATTTTGGTGCATTTAATGTATATTTAGCTGTGATTTATATTAAACTCCGTTGAATCTACAGAGTATTCTCTATTGTCAGTGACCCTTGCAAATAATAAAATCAATTTTTCTCTAATTTATTGTATCTGGAATCACTTTTAAAATCATCTTAATCTTTAATCAAAAAAATAATGTCTTTTTATTGGTGATGTAAGATACCAGAACATATTTGGAATATTTGAATTCATTATCATCCTAACGGCCTCTGTTTTGTTTCCATAGACTGATAAAATTGTTACAGAAAAAAAAAATTGAGTGAATGAAGATGAAACTTTTCTCAGTAATTGGAGGATCCGGATTTTATGACTTTTTAGAAGATACAACCAAAAAGAAAGTTTCAACACCTTTTGGGAATATTCAAGTTGAAATTGGCCAACTTGGGGATAGAACAATAATTTTCCTACCAAGACACGGTAAAGGCCACAAAATTCCTCCGCACATGATAAACTACCGTGCTAATATTTATGGTCTCAAGAAGCTTGGTGTTACCCGAATTATTGCCACTAATGCATGTGGTTCGCTTAATCCAGATATTGGCGTTGGTGATTTCATAATTCCCCATGATTTCATAGACTGGAGAAAAAACAGAGTTTCTACTTTTTTTGACGGGAAAACGACTCTAGAAATAGATGGAAAGACAGTCGGAGGGGTTGTGCACATTAGTATGACACCATCCCCTTATTGCCCAACATTAAGAAAAGTTCTCATCGATTCTGCAAAGGAATTGCAAACAAAACACCATCAGAAGGGTGTTTATATTTGTGTAGATGGCCCCCGATTTGAATCAGCTGCAGAAATAAATGCATTTAGGCTCTTGGGGGCAAATATTGTTGGAATGACCGGATTACCAGAACTTGCTTTAGCTAGAGAATTAGCAATATGCTATTCTACTGTTTGCATTTCAACGAATATTGCGGCTGGCATTATACCTGAGCTAAAAATTACCTCAGAAGAAGTGATAGAAATTTTTGGAAAAAGAATCGATATTGTAAAAGATTTATTGGTAAAAGCCTTAGAAAAGATCCCAGAAGAAAGAAACTGTTTATGTAAGGATGCTTTGAAAGGTGCTACAAGCTAATGTTTATTGTTGAAATCAAGAAACGACACCAATACCTCTTGTTGCCCCTTCTCGGAAAATCAATTTTTGCCCTGATGAAATAATTTCAGGTCTATATAGAAATCTAAAGGTGACATCTGCTTTTTCACCACTTCGTAATGGCTCTTCAGACATTTCGATGATTTCTGCACTTTGTCTAACTGTTTGAATATGAATCAAAGGTTGATATCCTCTTCTTATTGTGGTTGGATGATGGAGTACGAGGATATGAGCTTTGAAAACTCGCTTCACTTTTTCTTCAATTTTGGGCCAATCATTTGTCAGAACCATGCCTTTTCGAATTTCATCATGTTTGATTTGGTGTAATGCGAAAGTGCAACTTTGCCCAGCGTGTACTGCTTGAACTGGAACCCTTTTGTAATGAATAGATCGAATGCGAGTAGGTCTGAACTCGCCATTATCGAAAGGTCCTATCCTTATTACGTCATTTATTTTTGCATTTCCTTGTAATATTGTTCCTGAAACGATGGTGCCGATTCCTTTTACGTTGAAAATTTCATCCACATACATTAAAAATCTCTGATTGACTTTGTCCTTCCAATTCGTTCTCTTCGGCAAGAGATTCAAAAAGTGTTTTAAAAGTTCTATCCCTTTTCCAGTGACGTTCGAAATTAAAAATATGGGTACTATTCTCGCACTTTGGATGTATCTGACTGAAACTACAACATCGTCCAAATTTCTTATGATAACTGGAATTTTGGATACGCCTGGCATTTTAAGAATATGTTGAATCTCATTCAGCGTGTTATTAGTGATTTCTTCTGGTACTAAGTCGATCTTAGTTAAGACCACAAAGATTGGAAGTCGAAGAGCAAAAGACA
Source organism: Candidatus Sifarchaeum subterraneum (assembly GCA_016292335.1). Classification (GTDB taxonomy): domain Archaea; phylum Asgardarchaeota; class Sifarchaeia; order Sifarchaeales; family Sifarchaeaceae; genus Sifarchaeum; species Sifarchaeum subterraneum. The sequence continues at coordinate 34,678 of JAECRX010000053.1, forward strand.
GACCCATATGTTCTCTAGTCGTACCTTTTACACCTGCATTCGCAGGTACGAAACACATTACGTAATCATGTGGCCAGCTTGTCAGTCCGAAGATTGTTGTTTTTAAGTATTTTTCATGTCCAGCTAAATCAATAAAAGAAATTATTTTGGCACTTTGGTTAATGATCTCAATATTGGATCTTGGAAGCTCGTTGTGATAATTGGTAATGCGACCGATTGCATCAAAACCTAAAATTTTGTTTGATATAGATGATGTGCGTCCAGATTTGAATTCATGTAAATGACGGAAGACTTTTGCCCTTGACTTTCCTCTACCGTCATCTAATTCATCGGAAATTACCACACCAATAAATGTAGATTTTCCACTATCTACATTGCCCACCAATGCCACATTTATATTTATTGGAAAATCCACTTCGTAGGGCTTTCTACGAATAAGAATTTCGGCGATTTTTCCCTTCCTTCCTGTAAAGAGCCTCATCACAGAACATTTTGCATTAACTAGCTCGGCTATTTTTTCTAAAGAGACCAAACTTTCATTTAGATCCCGTTCATTCAAACCTAACGGCTCGCCATCGTCTGTTACACCTAACTCGTAAATTGCTTCTCCATAGGTTTCTTCGTTTAGCCGATAGTGTAATTGAGTTGCAAGTTCTTCAATTCGCTTTTGGTTCAAATTGGTGAGTTTTATCTTGAATTCTGTGCTTCCAAACGGTTTTTCCTTTTCAAAAAGGGGAGAAGAATCACGCATGATTTATCACGGTGAATTTCTGGTCAGTTTTATGACGAATATGAATTCAATTACATTCTCAAATTCTATTGAAGGTATAAGTTTTCATATTTTCTTTCTTGTAAAACAACGGTTGTGTATGTATCTATAATACCCTTTATTTCATATAACTTTAGTATGAACTTGTTATACTCGTATATACTACTTGTTCTTACGATAGCCAACATTCCATATTCTTCACCAGTTCTGTAAAGTCCGAAAATTTCCTTTTTCTCCAATAACTTTTCAATGTTATCTAAAAGTTCAGATTTTATTCGAGTATAAAATTTTGCTGGTAATCCTAGTTTCTTGTAATCAATAAGAATAGTGAATTTTTTAATTATCCCTGATTGTTCTAAATTTTTGATTCGTTTGTAGACGGTGGGTTGTGACAACCCTATTCTTTCTCCAATCATTGAGTAGGTAATTGGAGAAATGTTATTTTTGTCCTTCCATTGATTTTGGAGAATTGTTAATATCTTCAAATCCTTTTTATCAAGATTAATTTTTGAGTAATTCTCTTTTGTTCGTATATTTGTGCCAAATTCCTTGTAAGTTAGGATAACATTGACTACTCGAAATTTTTTAGATGAAGTTTTTGCGACTAACCTGTCTATCTTTTCAAGAGTGTTGTTGAAGTGCTCATTATTGGTGAAACGAAATCTCCCAATGAGTGAATATTCTCCAGTAATTCCGTCTAGTATTTCACAGTTTTCAAAGGCCTCTAAGGATCTTGCTAGCCATGGTTCATGGGGATTAGTTTTAAACTCAAAAAACACAGGTTGCGAATATTGAATTCTTTCTGTATCAATAATAATTGTATAACTTTTGATTATCCCTTCTTTGAAAAGTTTTCTAATTATTTTTTTCACGGCGAATCTATTAAATTCCTTGATTTTTCTCGCGATACTTGTTTGTGGAGTTCTGTAATCCTTTGAAAGAATTTCTAAAATTTTTCTCTCTTGGTGGTTAATCAAAAAATTCACTTCAAATTGATGTAGTGATAAAATGATAAATGATTTTTATATTAATTGTTCAATTTATTCTTAAAACAAATATTATATAAATATTTTGAGATAAACATCTTTTGATTTCGAACTTATTTGAATGACTTTATGGAGGGATGTAAAGTAATGATAGATACGCAAAAGGGTGAAACCTTTGAAGTAAGAGATACGTCTCTTGCATCTCAAGGACATGATACTATTGAATGGACAGAAAGTCGGATGCCAGTTCTCATGAGGATACGTGAGCGGTTCGAAAAAGAAAAGCCTCTCAGTGGTGCAAAAGTGGGAGCGTGTCTTCACGTAACCAAGGAGAC
>JAECRX010000294.1 GCA_016292335.1 Candidatus Sifarchaeum subterraneum
GGAACTTCTGTGCAAATGATATTAAAACTCCACTTAGCATTCGTTGTGTTTAAAAGTAAAAAAAGAAGGAAGGTAGAGGGGTTGTTGAATCGTTCAATCTGAAAAAATCAATAATTTTTTCAAGAAAAATAGGGCACACGTATCCACCGAATTTCTACTCGCTTTGCTAATCTTTTTAGTAGTAGTATATCCTATATTCTTGTTTAATATTGATATTTATAGCGTCAATTTTAGAATCGAAGAGGAGAACAAATTAAATAGAGTTGTCGAATATACTGAAAGAATATTATTAGATGGAACTGGTGATCCTGACGATTGGGGAACTCTTGAGTACATTCGTTCTAGTAATAAGGACATTCAACTATTCGGTTTGTCTACAGGGGTTAAACATGAATTAGATCCAAATAAATTAGCTCATCTGAATCCAAATACGACTTATTTCATTCCACATTCCAAAGCTGTCAAAACTTTAGAGATCGGTGATTATCAATTTTCCTTCTCCATAAATTCTATGATACTAGTCACGTTGGAATACCTGGATAATAGAATTATTGCCACTGTTGAAAAATATGATGGCGACTTTATTGAAGAAGGGACCGTATATCTTTATTTGATTACCCCAGATGGTGAAATTTTAGATGAAAAAAATCCTAATTTCCCTCTGGCACTATTTCATAAAGAAATTAATAAGAAGAAGGAAGTCACGTGGAATTATAAGCTCTCTCAGGGTGAATCTTTAATTGGAAGAGCGGTTTCTTCAAGTGGATTTGTCGGAATGACTTGTTTGCTTGACTTACATTCATACAATAAAGATTTGTTGGGAATAAATTTAATGGAAATTAGTAAAAATATACCAAAGAGCGTAGAAGCCCATGTTTTTGTGACAAACTGGGTTGACAAAATTAAAAAAGCAATTTTAATCCAATTAAATCAGTTTGGCAATGTAAAAAGCGATGATTGTAAACTAAAGATAGATCTAAAGTTATCCAAAAATGGCATCTCAACTTATGTTGCTGAAAATATCTTTTCTTTTGCAAAAGGGCTAACATTAGCTTTGTTTATTATTCAGACAGAAAACGGTGATTTTTATAGACGTTGGATCACCTTTCCTCTCCTTTTAAACGGATATGTTTGCCATAAATATGGCCATTGTGATGTATCGAAGTCTGTTACCAAAACTCATTTTGTTATCGTAAGGGAAGAAATGTTCTTGGTGGAAATAGAATGCTGGAAAGATTAATCAAATCCAAACATGCACAATCTTATTTGATTGAAGTTTTTCAAGCAATAATAATCCTACTTCTATTCATGACTCTAACTAGCCATATAATGTATGAATACAATGATTATGAAAGTCAAAAACTTCGGGAAATAGGAAGAAACGCTTTAAAGACATTAGATAAATCTGGTCGAATAAGAACTTGGGTTTTTTCAAAACCAATAAATCTGGAAGGGCTTGAAAAAGGGTTATATGGCGTTTTACCTAAGGAAACAGATTTTAACTTAATAATACGAGAAAACATAAAAGATATTGTTGCCGAAATTAAACATTCTCCACAAAAAGATAATGGAGTTGTTGTAGAATATATTGTTACGAAGTATGAGAGTAGAATTGAATTCAAGAAATATATCTTGGAACTTGAATTGTGGTATATCCCTTGATGGTCCCTACTACAAATCTTAATGAACATGGTCAAATTTTTCTTTTTAGCGCATTAATAATAGGTATATTACTCCTGTCTTGGGGTCTTCTATTTCTTAATATTGGCTACACTCAAATACATAAAAATGAAGAGGACATCTTTTTTGTGCATGAAAATATTAAAGAGGAAACAATTCAGGTTGTAGAAATTTCCCTTGCACAATATTGTCAGATCTTGAACGATGGTAATAATGTTGATGGCCATGAAATACTAGTTAGAAATTTGGACAACTGGATAACATATGCAATCAATTATTGTTTAGATAAAGGTTACAATCTTTCTATATTTTATGATAAGATATCAATGATTATAGGCTGTAAATGGGAAAGGGATTTAGGTATTTCTAGAGCTAAGGTTTCTTTTAATCTCATTATTGAATCAAATAGTATAAAAATATGCGATAATTTTGATGCCCATATCCAAGTTAAACTTGAGGTTATTCCGGATCAGAATTTGAGAGTCCATTTCTATAAAAGTTACAACAACGAGAAGTGGTTTCCAATTGTAAGCGGTAGAGTTGTTGGTGATAACGGAGAATATTTTACGGCAAATGGTGATGGATCCTATGTTCTTATTTCATCAAGCGACCTCGAAAGAATTGAGGCCATGGATATTCAAGGGCAAAATATTTGTGTGAATGTTCTAGTCGGATAATCCTTTACAGGATTTCGAAACAAATAAAAGGATGAAAGCGCTTTCCATGTTCAGGCGTTGTTATAATTCATGGAAAATTCTCAAAGAGGCTCATAGAAAAAATAAAGAATCTTTTGGACTTCCTAGGACTTCCAGAAGAAAATTTGGAAATCTAAACAAAAGCTCCTTAAAGTGCTACGAAAAATTACTGTTAAAAAATCTTACTCGGAGGAAAAAAATTTATGCAATTTTTAATTGAAGCTAGGGACCTTTCAACAATTGATTTGGAATTAATGGATGAATTAACAGATTTTCTTGATGAAAAATTGCCAGATTTTGAGATTGAATTGAAAGGAGATTCAATAATTATAGATAGTGGTGCCGAAGTTGATTTTAGCAAAAGGAAAATAAGATTTCTTTTAAGAAAATTCGTTTACAAGCAAGAGTTGAAAGGTGCAATTAAAGTAATCTCAGGTGGTGTTGATTCATACATCCTAAAAAAGAGAAAAGAGGTTGAGTTGGAAGGAATACTTGAAGAAAAGGTTGATTGAAAATATGATTTGGTTATAGTTCTAGTTTTCGAAAAGACAACAGAATTAACTCTATGAAGTTTCAAGTAATTATTCAGCCTTTCCACATGGATTGAAAACCCTATTTTACAGGATTCGAGCGAGAATGCTCTCTCCCTTTAGGGAGTAGATGAGTCGCGACATTTACCAGGATATAAACTAATAATTTTTTCCTCTCTCTCCCCCGTTGATTTCAATTCAATTAGTGGACATGCAGGTGACAATAAAATTTATTTTAAAGCGCGATCCTATCCATCGATAGTATGAAACAGTTAGAGGGGTAGAAGAGTGCTTGTGCAAAAAACGATTCGGGCAAAGGTCCTTCATCCAACGAAACGGAAAGTAAAACTTTTGGAGCGAGAATATCAGCAATTTCTTCGGGGTTCCGCGGATGCGGACCTCTATTCTGCGACCAAACAACAAGCAGAAGGGCTCTTGAGCAAATTGAAAAACAAACCAAAAGACAAAGCATATCCAGTGATTCTTCGCCGCGACACCATCCGTATTGAAGCA
>JAECRX010000054.1 GCA_016292335.1 Candidatus Sifarchaeum subterraneum
GCCCATAAGCATGCAAAGAAAGTTTTCAAAATTGATAATCATATAGCGGCAACCATTGCAGGTAGAGTTGCAGATGCCCAAGCTCTTATTGACATAATAAAAGCAGAAACAGCACTTTATAAAATTAACCGGGGAGTTCAAATTTCGGTTCAGGCATGTGCTAGACTTATGTCAAATGTACTTTTCCAATCCCGAATCACGCCCTACCTGATGCAGTCAATAATTGGAGGTGTAGATGAATCTGGACCGCAACTATTCACTGTAGATCCCCTGGGGAGCTTAATTGCTGAAAAATATTGCGCAACAGGCTCAGGTAGCCCTATCGCTTATGGAATTCTTGAAGATGTATATAATGAAGACCTGTCGATTGAAGAATCAATACCAGTTGTCTGTAGGGCAATCTTTTCGGCTATTGAGAGAGATATTGGAAGCGGGAACGGCTTTGATATAGTTATAATTGATAAGGATGGTTATCGAGAACTTCCCGACACCGAAGTTAACAATATTCTCAAGCAAATAATGCAAAAACGCCGTTCAAGAAGTACTTGAATCGGGGTATTCAATTTTTTAGTCACAAGCGTCTATATACACACTTTCAGCGAATATTACAGATTATTTACCGCATTTCTCATTCACAAGTCTTGAGCGAATATTACAGACTATTTATCCTATCTCCCATCCATAAGTTTTCAGACCTATGCTTTTAGACTTAGATTAAGCTCAAGGTCTTAGCCTCAAAAAAAAAAGGAACGATGGTCTATTCGACAATCGTTCAACAGGAGAATTTTCAATGTCGATTACCGAGAGTCGGGGACTGATAAAACAGCAGATTATGGAGAAATTACCATCAGACGTTGATGTTACGAAAATAGAGTTCGAAGGCCCTGAAATAGCTGTGTACACACGAAACCCAAAATTTTTGATTGAAAACGACATTCTAAAGGACCTAGCGAGACGTTTAAGAAAAAGAATTGTGCCGAGATCGGACCCATCAGTTCGAATGGTCCCAGAAGAGGCCGAAATTGAAATCAAATCAATCGTTCCTGAAGACGCTGAAATTAGCGGCATTTTCTGGGACCATATAATCGGAGAGGTAACCATCGAAGCGAAGAAGCCAGGACTAGTGATCGGCCGAAATGGCACGACTCTAAAAGAGATAAAAAGGAAAATAATTTGGAGACCTTCTGTAATTAGAACCCCTCCTATATCCTCAAAGATTATTTTACAACTCAGACATCTAATCCAAAAAGAAAATCAGGAACGTCAAAGAATTTTAAAGCGTGTTGGTGGACGAATTCATAGACCATTACTCATGAAAGGGGGATTCATCAGAATAACTTCACTTGGAGGGTTCAGAGAAGTAGGTAGAACGTGCGTGCTAGTCCAAACTGAAGAGAGTAACGTTTTAGTTGACTGTGGAGTCAATGTCGGTTCTTCTTCTGAAGCTTTTCCCCGACTTGATTTACCAGAATTTGATTTGGAAAATCTAGACGCAATTGTTATTACACATGCTCACCTTGACCATTCAGGATTTGTTCCTTTCCTCTTTAAGTATGGATTCGACGGTTCGGTCTACTGCACAAAGGCTACAAGAAATTTAATGACACTTCTCCAACTAGATTACTTAGATGTTGCAGAACGAGAGGGGAAACTTTTACCATATGACCAAAAAGCTGTGAAAAAACTAGTCCTCCATACAATCCCGCTTGATTATGGAGAAGTCACAGATATTGCACCTGATATCCGACTTACCCTACATAATGCGGGCCATATACTTGGTTCAGCTATTGCACATTTACATATCGGTGATGGTCTGTATAACATTGCATATACAGGTGACTTCAAGTATATGAGATCAAGGCTACTTGAACCCGCGTCAACTAAATTCCCACGTTTAGAAGCTTTAATCACTGAATCAACTTATGGCGGAAATACAAACCAAGATTTAATGCCAAGCAGAAATTCAGCTGAAAGACAACTGGTAAATTTAATCAATTCAACAGTTAAAAGGAAAGGAATTGTGCTAATACCTGTATTAGCCGTTGGAAGGGCTCAAGAATTAATAATAGTCCTTGAGGAATATATTCGTAGAGGGATCATCGAAGAAATACCAATCTACATTGACGGAATGATATCAGAAGCTACTGCGATTCACACCACCCACCCCGAATACCTCGCGCGAGATTTAAGAGAGAAGATCTTTCATAGAGGCTTAAACCCATTTTTGGCAGATTGCTTCACACAAGTGGATAGTGTTGATGCAAGAATGGATATTGTAGAAGGAGAACCCAGTATTATTATGGCGCCCTCAGGAATGTTAACAGGTGGGCCTTCAGTGGAGTACTTTCGGCTTCTAGCACCTGAAGAAAAAAATTGTATAATCTTTGTCTCCTATCAAGTGGATGGCACTTTGGGTTGGAGAATACAAAAAGGATGGCGTGAGATTCCTATGATCGATCGATCCAAGAATGGAAGAGCAGAAATAACTAATGTAAAAATGGAAATTGGCACAGTGGATGGATTTTCTGGCCATTCAGACCGAAAACAACTTTTAGATTATGTAAAAGAAGTCACTGGGCATTTACCACTTGAATTAGTTCTGTGTTGTCATGGAGAAAATACTAAATGCGTAAATCTTGCAAATACCATTAGAAAAATTCACAGGATAGACGCTAGAGCACCCAATAACTTGGAAACGGTAAGACTAAAGTAATATCCTCTTAGAAAGAGGTAAAAGAAGCTAGGATTTTCGGAAAAGTCGGTATAACTCCTTTCCTCTATTACATCTTATAAACTAAGTGAAATCCTCTTAAAAAGGCTATTTCCCTTTTTTCTCACGGTAAATACGTATAAAAGGGGGGGTTATTATTATGTGTTGGTCTGAAAATTGTGCAATATCTCCATCAATTGCTCTACAAATTCCTCTTAATTGATCTACGGCTCTTATGAGTTCTCTTTCATCTTTTTGTCTGAGTTCTAATATATCTAATATTATAATATTACCTTCTCTTACTTCATCCTCAACAATTTTAACATCGGATAGTTGACTTAGTGGTAAAGATTTCACGAATATTATTAATTCATTGAAATGTTCCATTTTTAGCTTTTCGTCATCCATTTCTTCGTTTAAAACTCCAAGAGCGCGAAGAATCCCTTCTGCTTCAGATCTTTGATTTTCATCTTGATTTTGTTTTTCATTTTGATCTTTTTTGTTAATGGAATTTTTGTTAAATCCCAAATCTGATCACATCCTAGTTAGATATTTAAGTAACTGCGTTCCAGGAATTAAGAAACGATGAAACAAAATACATTTTGGATAAATAAGAAAAATACATTTTGGATAAATAAGAATTTCGACAAAATACATAATTTTGAATAATATCTGAACCCATATGGGTACATTTTCGCCTCTCTTTTGATTTTGGCTCTAAGAATCGGCTGTATATCTCCATACACTAGGGAAAGGGAAATAATGATGAAACTAAGAGTGAAAAATTCTCCAAAATTTATCAGAGACATAATGAATGTTTTCAATTACCCGTCCTTTTTCACTTACTTTAATTTCTTCGCTGTTCAATAAAGAACGTCCGACTGCAATTGGTTTCTTGAATTTTTCGTCCAGAATTACAATTAAATCGCCTTTGTCAAATTTTCCATCAATCTCAGTTATCCCAGGCCGCATGATATCTGCCCCTCGGGAAACATGAGGAATAGCCCCCATATCAACTATTACTTTTGGAAAAGCTTCAAGTTGGCTAGAAGTTAAGAATGGAACAAAATTTTCATCACCAATTTTAAAAAATTCCGGATTATTTTCAATCAAAAATATCTCGACCCCTTCATCTAACGTGATTTTTTCAATATTACGCTTTTTTGGGATTGAAAATATTTCTTCACTTTTAAAATGGTGAACAATTTTTTCCCTGAGTTTCTTTTTTTCACTTGATTTAAGATAATAGCGACTTTTGATTTTAAGCATTATTTGTTTTCACCGGCGTTTAAACTACAAAGATGACTATTGTTTAACAAAATTTAATATCCTTTTGGGAAAATTACATTTGTTCTAATCAGTTTGATATTGTAATTCAACGTCTAATAAAGATTGTGGAAAATCCTCTTCAAGATTGATATACTTATAAGAGTTTGATTTTTAAGTTGAAGAGAGAGACACATTGTGGGTGAAAAATTTCATAAAAACATTCTGTTTATCACGCAACAACTAAAAACGATAAAAACTTTTTTAATATATGTACCAAAATCACGTTGCAAAGACATCAATGTTTTTGTAAGACATTAATGTTCTTGTAAGATTCTTTTTAGAAGAGGTATAATCAATGAACCTGTCAAAACCATTAGAGCTGCTTTCTCGATCTCTTAACGCGGTAGTTCTTGTAAAGCTGAAGGGGGGAAGAGAACTTCGTGGAAAATTGAGAGGCTTTGATCAACATATGAACCTTGTCTTAGAAGAGGCAGAGGAACTTCAAGAAACTAATGACCGAAAACTTGGAACAGTCATAGTTCGTGGAGATAATGTAATTATCATATCACCTCCCCCTAGAACATGATCAGATAGGTGGAAAAGAATGACAAAAGGTACAGCTTCATTTGGGAAGAGACATAAAAAAACACACATTCGTTGTAGACGATGTGGACGTCGATCTTATCATGTCAGGAAACGTCGATGTAGTGCCTGCGGTTATGGAAGATCGAAAAGGATCAGAAGATACAAATGGCAGAACAAGAAGGTCAACAAAGTGAGAGTTGTATGAGCGAAAATAATGAAGAAAAGAGCCCAAAATCAGAAAGTGAACATGTTGATGTTCGAATAATTGTTGAAGGAGCGAGTGATGTAGAAGCTCTATCTAGAGCAGTTCAAAAACTCTCGCTGGGTTCCAAATACAATATCACTGTATCGTCCATCATTCCCACAACTTCTATTGAACTTGCACTCAAGGTTGTTGAAGGGGCCGATATTGCTTTAATTGCTACAGATGCAGATAGACCTGGAAGGCAGTTAGCCGACATGTTAAGTCAAAAAATCAAAAATAAAGTTGGCCACATAGAGAGAATGAAATTTCCACTGGGCCATGATCTTGAGCATATTAATATTGATCGCATTTCTGAAGAACTTCAAAATGCAATAATTCGATCTGGTTTGAGTTCATTAAAAAATATTAAAGAATATCGGTCTATGGTAACTCATATGAAGGATTTAGAACGCGCCACCATAGAAAATAAAGAAACAATAGAAAAACTAGAGAAAGAAAAGGAAAATCTAGCTGATCAGATTAGAGAATCAGCCAGTCTTCAAGTATTTAAAACTGACGAACTTATCCAAGAAGTATTCGGAGCTGAGAATGGCCCAACAGTTTCTCAAATTGAGGAAGTTATTGGATATTTAGGCGTTCAGCCAAACTTAATTGCAGGACAAGGATTTATCGTTTCAATTAATAAAGAAGGAGCAATTAAAGCCATCAAGATGGCTAATGCGGTCTTAAACATAGCTAAAAGAATGATCAAAGATGAAAGAGAAGAATAAAAAGGGACAGAGAAGTTTTTCTAAAAAAAAGGAGATATGATATTAACTGAAAACATATTTAGAAAGGGCCCGTAGCTCAGACTGGAAGAGCGTCGCGTTGGCATCGCGAAGGCCCCGGGTTCAAATCCCGGCGGGTCCACCACTTTTGAAATCCAAAATTAAGTTAGCACAAAGCTATTTTTTACAAGCATCTCAAAGGTTCGAAATAACCTCATAAAAGCTTTTTTTGAATCAGTTATACAAACTCTCTCTATATTTTATTCCAGTAACATTGGATTTCTTTTTTTATATTTTTAAAATTTTCAATAATTCTTTCTTTATTAAGAAAGAATATTAAATAATATTTATCTTACAAATTTAAGCGAAAAATTTATATATTAGATTCGGCAATATATTAATAAAACATACACGACATAATGATTGATTCCCAAAAAAAACCAGTAAAATCTCCAATGGAAACGAAAGGGTTAGGTGGTAAACTCACCATGAATTCAAAACAGATTGTTTATATTCCCCCTATCCAAGTTAAATCTTGGAAAGAATTCGAAAATCTCGCAAAGGAGTCTAAATTCGTTATGTATGAGTTAGATAATTTTACAAACTGTTTTGAGGAAGGAACAAAAGTCAAAACGGTAAAAGTTTATGCCTTCGTTGTAGATAGGGAATTGCCGTTAATTATCTATTTCCAAAAATCTTGGAAAGAATTCGGCAAACCCGAAAATAATGAAAAATGGGATTCTTTTGTAAATGAGATTAACAGCGAATTATTAGCTTTTGTTAAGCAAATAGAAAATGAATTTCAAGCTGTCCAGGGAAAATTAGAAAACCCATATTTGAGCCGAGAATGGGTAGAATTATGAATATATGACATTTATCGTCTTTTGTGGGTTAACCTGGTCATATCAAGCTTCGGAAGTTCAAAGATGGTTTGTTTCATGCACGAGAACATACTTTGAGTGATACACTCATATTATTTTGCTATTTAATGACTCGTTGTATTCGAAAAAATATCCGAAAGTATTGATACTGAATAACTCATCAAAAAACAAGATAATTGAATTAGAAAACCAACTTTTTTGATGTTTGAGTATATGACATGTTTTAACTTTCTTATCTGACATTTTAAATGAGCGAACCTCTTATTTTTAAATATCCTTAAGAGCGTCTTCCAAATTCCTTTTAGCACGTTCATAATTTGGATCTATTTCCAATGCCTTCTCATAACATTCAATAACTTTAAAATGCTCGCCTAACTTTCCGTAAGCCCATCCCATGTTGTTCCATGCTTCTGCAAACTCAGGGTCGATTTTCAATGCTTTTTGTAAACAGCCAATGGCTTTGTTGTACTCGCCTAAATCATTGTAAGCGTTTCCCATGTAGAACCATGCCAAATAGTATTTTGAATCAACCTTTAATGCCTTCTTGAATTCTTCTATGGCTTTTTGGTATTGCCTTTGCGCGAAATACTCAATTCCTCTCACACTATAGTCTTCTGCAGACATCCCTATGACCACTCCTAAAATCAATCGTCTAAATAAAATAATTGATGCCGGATCAATTGAATAAACTTTAATAATCTCTTTTCGGACATATCAGATCAGATACAGCATCCATCTCCGATAATAATAAATATTTTGGATGGTTAGTTGATTAAATTCTCCAAAATCATTTTTTGATATGTTCTACTCATATTATTTACCTAATTCCCTTATCAGAATCCATAACTGCTTTATTCAGATTTACTCTTATCCTTAATTCATTATATCAAAATTATAATTGCCTTACACAATTTTCTATCTTCCTTTCATATATTTTGATTTTTTCTTAATGGTCTACTATATTTTCGGGTCCTCGCCTCCAACCGCAAGCGGGGAAACTCGTCCCCTCTTCTCTAATTCTCTTTTCAATTATTATAGAGGTTGCTATAGTGAATAAAATGAACCATGTAACGACGGAATACTACGGGTATGTCACCCGTGGTACGTTCTTGTGCATGAGACGAGCCATCAATGAGAGTCCAACGCTTAAGATGGTTTTCGGATGACTCGCAGGGGACGATAAATGTTATAAAAGTAGCATTTCATTTGTAAACAAAATTGATTAAAGAAAATAAGTGAGAATTTTGACAAGAGTTTACGACTGGAAACAAAGTACCTCAGTTGGTATCATCCTAATTCATATGGGATTGTCCTCCCTTTCTCAGATCCCGATTTTCCTACATGTGCAATGGATATTGCATGCTATCAGTGATATTTTGTTTTTATTAGTTGCTATTGGGGCTGTTTTTGTTTTAACAGGTGCATGTACAATTTTTGCTGAAGGAATAGCAAGGAAAAATAAAATTCCTGAAACAGATTTGTTACAGCCTGCATTAGTAGCATCTTTTCTCTCCCTCTCTCTATATTACGTATCTTACATGAGCCTTGGGTATCTGGTCTATATTTATGGCTACATTCTCTTATTGATACCTGAAAGCTACTGGTTTGTTATTTTACAAATTACCTCAGTATCCTTAACGATTTTTATTGCGTCCTTTTTTGAAAGGACAACGAAGGCAAAAAGGGCTTAAACGTTTAGTATTATAAAGAAATTTTTAGATCTTCTTTATCTCGCTTTTTTTTGGGAAACTGGACGGGGACATCTTCTGTTGAGTAAAGATATTTAAAAACAGTAAATTTAGTGGCGCCAGCCGGATTTCATCTTCTGTTAAAAAACAGTAAATTTGGTGCCGCCGGCCGGATTTGAACCAGCGACAACTGGATCTTCAGTCCAGCGCTTTTGGGGAATTTCATCCTCCCAAACTGAGCTACGGCGGCACAAGATGGTGTTATAATCAGTAGGGATATGAGTTGTTTAGGTTTGTTAGAGAGTTTGTCGATTACTTCGGGTTTGTTAATTACTCTAGCCATCACCCATCGGGCTAGATAGTCTTTGATAATGGCTGGTGTAGTGGCCCAACTTCTTGTTTGTTTTAGTTTAGTTCTTAACTAACGCCAATCATTTATAAGTTTTTCATCTTATTAAGCAATCACCTACTTAAGAATTGCGCTATAACGGAATATTAAAGTAAGTGGGAGAGTGAAATATAAATTTGGATTTCTCCGTTCTTTCTTCTGTTTTTAACACTTCCTTTACAGTATTTATATCAGAAGCCACACACGAAATTTTAAACCTATTTAGTACGGGGGAGAACATACATCCAAAAAAATAGATTACTTTCTTTTTCCTTATTTTTTATTGAAAAGAAAAAAAATAACTTTTTATAGTGTTTTGGGAAAGTTTTCTACACTTTTAGTGATACCACATCACTAACCTTTTGTGGGAAATTAAGGTTAAATCAAAAAATGATTTTGCAAGGTTACTGCTGGAAATTTCAAAAAACTTATTTAAAACGCTATAGTTATGAGCGCCACAGGATACTGGCAAAACAGAAACATCAATAAAGAGGACGTATTCAGCGGGGTTAGTCTAGTCTGGTCTAGGACACTGGCCTGCCAAGCCAGTAACGCGGGTTCAAATCCCGCACCCCGCACCAATCACCACTACTAAAGCGGCCGTAGTCTAGCCTGGATTAGGACACTGGCCTTCCAAGCCAGCAACCCGGGTTCAAAAGATCTTGGTTCTCTTACCAGATCTGTGACTCCCGGCGGCCGCATCATAATTGCTAAATTTAGAATTCGATTATAAATCGCAATTACTCGCTTTTTCTTGTTCAAAACGCTTTTTTGGTATAGAGATTACACTTTCCAACGCACTAATTATTCGAGAAAACACAATCCATGTTTCCAAAGGCTCAGGATCAATTGAAATAATTTGGTCGCCTAAGTCAATTGTTTCTTTGGATAAATTTCCGTGGGCAAATCCCCCAACAATAAACATCAGATTTTCACTGGGGCAAATACTATTCATGTAATTATTTAAATCATAAATCGGCTTTCCATGTTCGGAGAAAATTACCACAATTGATGGAGTGAGTTTTTCTACAAGCTCTTTTAGTTGCATTTTTTCCAAAAATAAAAGAGGGTCCCCTTTTATGGGTACTCGCCCATTAGAAAAAAGCTGTTCAATCAATCCGATAAACCGATTATAGTTCTTCGGTAATCTGGTTTCAGGTTTGATATGGATAATCAAATCTTGTATTGTAT
Source organism: Candidatus Sifarchaeum subterraneum (assembly GCA_016292335.1). Taxonomy (GTDB): domain Archaea; phylum Asgardarchaeota; class Sifarchaeia; order Sifarchaeales; family Sifarchaeaceae; genus Sifarchaeum; species Sifarchaeum subterraneum. The sequence goes on from JAECRX010000054.1 coordinate 9,685, forward strand.
GTATGTAAAGATTCACAAGTTCCATTTTGTTCAAGGGAGATCCTAAAATACTCAGAAGTGAAAAATGAACAATATCAGGTCTGCCCCGTTTTTCTTTTTCTTTTAACAGATGTAAATAATGATGATGTAACGCCGAATCCAAAATTAGCTGATTTGGTTTCTTTTTCTTTCTTTTAGCCATTTTTTTTAGCCAACGCTTAGCATCAGAATTTTTTAAAATTTCATTAGGAATTGTTTCTATAGATGACTCAGCAATTACAAATGTTATTCGTTCGGGCATTTAGGATTCACCGTTAATGGAAACATCTCTAAAGTATTCTTAATCAAAAACACATTCACTGATAGATAATTATTGATCTTTATAATGCCCTTGGCGAGAATACCCCCTATTTGTAGAGGGGATGAATCGCCCCTCCATTCCTTTTTTTGCCTATTTTTCCTTATAATGATCCATAAGGTTTTAATACCGTAAGAGAGTATATTACTGTGATGAATCGCACCTATAAATTTCGTTTGCATCCGAACAAACAACAAGAGGCTTGTTTTACTCAATGGCTTACTACATGACGTATTTTGTACAATAATGCACTTGCCGAGCGAAGGGAAGCATGGGAGAACAATAAAAGGGCAGTTACCTATAACGATCAATCTGCACAACTGAAAGAAGCTAAAAAGACCAATCAATTTTTGCGAGCGGTTCATTCACAGGTACTTCAAGATGTGCTGAGAAGGCTTGATAAGGCATTCAAAAACTTTTTCATGAGAGTCCAGAAGGGCGAAAAACCAGGTTATCCGCGATTCAAAGGGCTGAACAGGTACGACTCCTTTACCTATCCTCAAAGCGGTTTTTCAATCGATTACGAAGTTAAGAAACTCACCCTCTCGAAAATTGGTAGTGTTAACATCAAATTACACCGAAAGATACCCTCCCAAGGAGTTATCAAGACCTGCACGATCAAGCGAGATGTAAATCAATGGTATGGTGCTTTTCAGTCGAACTTCCCGATCCTGCGAGAGAAATGAAAAAAGAGATAACCCGTGCGGTAGGTGTGGATGTCGGGCTGAAAAGGTTGTTGGCACTAAGCAATGGGAAGATGGTAGAGAATCCCCGTTGGTTCAGGAGCACCGAGAAAAAACTGGTGAAAGCGCAGAGAACTCTCTCAAGGAAAAAGAAGGGGTCGAATAATCGATATCAACAGCGGATCAAAGTGGTAAAAATACATAGGAAGGTACGCAATCAGCGGAAGGATTTTCATCATAAGATCAGTAGAGAACTGGCCATTAATTATGATTTGATCTTGTTTGAGAACCTAAATATCACAAACATGGTCAAGAACCGTCATCTTGCCAAGTCCATTAGTGACGTGGGTTGGGGACAATTGATACGCTTTACCCGGTACAAAGCGGAGGAGGCTGGTACGTGGGTAGAACTTGTCAATCCGAAAGGAACAACTCAGCGGTGTAGTGAATGTGGGAACATCGACCCGAAAACTCTATCAACCCGCATTCACAGGTGTTCTTACTGTGGACTCACAATAGATAGAGATGTTAATGCGTCAATTAATATTTTAAAACGATCATATTCAGGGCAGGAACTGCCCGTAGAGCCTGTTGAACATGCTCCACTAGGAGATGGATGAATCAGGAAGCCACTCAACTTGTTGGGTGGTAGTTCACTCACTTAACATCGAACTACTACTAAAAAATAAAGATAAAGGACTAGGGATGTGATCAAGAAATAATGGTCAAACGACACAGAAGGTTTCAAAACCTTTCATCAAAAAGGATTGCATTAGAAAGGATTAATACATTGTTCAAATTGGCCGAAAAAGTATTTTTGGAAGATCAAGAACTTGCGCAACGTTATGTTGAAATAGCAAGAAAAATCTGTATGAAAAATAAAGTGAGGCTTCCAAAGAAATTGAAATACAGAATTTGTAATCATTGCTTTAGTTATTTGTGGCCAGGCCAAAATTGTAGCATTAGACTTCGAAATCGACATGTGGTAATTAAGTGTAAAAAGTGTAAGAAACAAACACGGCTTTATTATTAGTTAAATGTTTTCAATATCTATTGATATCTATGAGTGTATAAGTATCATTTTTGAAGACGTGGATGCTAAGAGAAAAAGTTTTAAGATTTTTTTGGAAAATCAAATTAGCACCCCTCACCTTAAATGAAATTGAGATCATATATTTCAAAAATAGGGTTACCGTTTTTCCCAATTACCTATAACGGCTGAAAGAACAAATATCATTAAATGAAACATATATAAACTTTCGGAGGTTATGTTTTATCACAACTGCTTATGATGTTCCAGCAGACCGCCTCATTGAAAGCGTATCTGAAGAACTGAAGAAAAGAGAACTTGTCACTCCACCAGCCTGGAGTTACTTTGTAAAAACTGGAACCAGTAGAGAAATGGGACCACACGATCCTGAAAACTGGTGGTATGTACGGTGTGCTTCTCTTCTTCGAAAAATCTATATCAAGGAACCAATAGGCGTGTCGAGATTGAAAACTATTTATGGCGGGCGCCAAAGTAGAGGAAGTAAGCCAGAACATTTCAAGAAGGGAAGTGGAAGTATAATACGAAAAGCCCTGCAACAACTTGAAAATGCAGGTCTTGTCGCTAAAGAAGAAAAAAAAGGAAGAAAACTGACAGCAAGAGGACGGTCTTTCTTGGACAGAGTGGCTCACAAACTTAAATTAAAGATTCAAAAGGAAATTCCTGAACTGAGGAAATATTAAGAAAAGGGGGGGCTGAAATTTGGAAAACGATGAGGATTTGGAGGAACTTCGTAAAAAAAGAATGCTGCAACTTCAACAACAACTTATTGAAGCTCAAAAACAAGAAGAAGTCCGTGCACAAATTGAAGCTCAAAAACAGAGTATCTTAAGACAAATTTTGACACCTGACGCAAGGAGTAGGATTGCCAGATTACAAATGGTTAGACCACAACTCGCTGAACAACTAGTGCTTCAATTGATTTCACTTGCAGAGTCGGGAAGAGTAAATGTTCCCATAACTGATGAACAGTTGAAAACTATACTCAAACGTTTGAAAGGACAGCAACGTGAAACTAAAATCACGTTCAAGCAAAAGTAATTCGCGCAAAAAAAATTCAGGTCCTCGAAATTATGAAATAATGAAGGGAACCTAAATGGCTCGAAATAAACCACTTGGAAAAAAAATTAGGCTTGCAAAAAATTTAAAACAAAATAGAAGCGTCCCAGCGTGGATCATCGTTCGCACAAAGGGCCAAGTAAGAACACATCCAAAAAGAAGGCATTGGCGTCGTACTAAATTGAAACCATAGGAGGCATTTTATTGGAAGAGGAAGAACTCCCCCTTGAAGAAAGGATCTACACTGTTCCATTAGGCAAAGTAAAATACACTCCGCGAAAAAAGAGGGCACCAAAGGCCATCAAAATACTCCGCGAATTCATACATCGACATATGAAGATCGAGCCTGAAAAAATTTTAATTGACCCAGATGTTAACCACAAAATATGGGAAAGAGGAATAGAAAAACCACCAAATAAACTAAGGATTAGGGCAGTTAAGGACAAAGATGAATTCGAAGAGGAATTCGTTGAGATTTTTTTAGCGGAGGGATAACCCTTTATTGATTATTAAACTTAACTACAATGGAAATCCAAATATTGGAATTTTCCTCCATGCTAATGATAAATTTGTTATAGCTCCTCCAGATATCTCTTTTAAGCTGAGAAATTCGCTCGAAGAAGCCTTGAAAGTTCCTATAATTTCAACAACAATTTATGCCACAAACTTAATTGGAATCTTTGTCGTAACAAATTCAAATGGCCTACTATTACCGAGCATCACATATTTGGATGAAGAAAATATCTTAAAAGAGAATTTAGAGAATTTGTATGGGATGAACGTTGAGCTCATGCCAAGCAGGTATACTGCACTTGGAAATATAATTCTTGCTAATGATAAAGGCGCAATAGTTCATCCAGAACTGGCGAAGGAACATTTAAAAACAGTTTCAGATTGTTTGGATGTAGAAATTATAAAAGGTAGGTTCTTCGTCTCGCCATTAGTTGGCTCGGTTGCCGTAGCAACCAATAAGGGATGTATAGTTCATCCTCTTGCAGAAGAAAGAGAAATAGAGTGGCTAGGTGACGTTTTGAAAATAAGTTGTGATATCGGTACTATTTCTAGGGGAGTTACCTTCATTTCCTCTGGTCTGGTCGCAAATTCCCATGGAGCTATTATAAGTGAAACAACAACAGGACCAGAAATACAAAACGTTAGCAGAGTATTAAACATCTAACATGTAAGCCCTCGAATATGTAAAAAACTCATCAGGGAATGAAAAGAATGAATGTAAAAGTTCTTCGAGTAAAGGGCAAATACAGGGGAAAGGGCAAAAAAGAATACATACCATTTATAAAAGAAATAAGGGCCGTCAAAGAAGAAGATGCAATAGAGTTAATTTACTCGGAGATCGGTTCCAAACATAAGGCTGAAAGAAGGTTTATTAAGATAGAAGAAATTGAGGAAATCACAAATTTAGAAGAAATTAAGAACCGTATTGTCCTCGATTTAACTCAAAAAAGTTAAATTACCCCTTAATTAAAAGGAGTCGTTGTTAGTATTGGAATCTGGCGAGCAAAAACTTCAAAGATTGATAGAAAACTATAATCAACTAATAGTTCAGAGAGAAATGTTAAGACAACAATTAAGCAATGTTACATTAGCAACATCTCAGATAGAGGCTGATTTACGTGAGAAGCATTTGACAAGATTGACATTGGACGAACTGAAAAATGCAAAAGAAGAACACGAAGTGCTAATCAGTTTAGGGACAGGGGCCTTTGTTAATGCAAAATTAGGAAAAGTTGATGAGATAATCTACTTAGTTGGCGCTGGCGTTGCGATTAACAAAACAATTGACGAAGCAACACAAAGCATAGAAGAAAGAATTTCAGAACTACAAGAAAATCTAGGAAAACTTCAAGAAGCTCTTACTAAAACAGATGAATCCATCAGAAAGATTGAAGAAAGATTGAAAGAACTCGGTCCTCAAATCCAAAATCTTGACGCTCAGATAAAAGCAAAAAGAGCGATCTAAAATAACTTTTCTCTTTTTATGATCAGCTTCTTCTATTTTCAAAAAACTTTCATTTAAGTTTAGAGGAGAAAATATTGTTTGATAAACTCAAGAAGGGGTTAAATAGTTTTGTCCAGAAGATTACTCAAAAAACTCTAACTGAGAAAAGATTAGATAAAGCACTAAAGGATCTAAGGCTAACACTCCTTCAAAATGATGTAGCTCTAATAGCTGCAGATAAAATATGTGAGAATATAAAAGAAGAACAACTCGGCGAAAAGGTTGGGCGGCTTGAAAATATTCAGAAAATAGTTTCTGAGGTGTTAGAGGATTCTGTCAGAAACATTTTGACATTAGAAGGACAACAACAAGAAAAAATGGATTTAATTGAAATCATACAAGAACAAAACAAAAATGGCGCCCCCGCAGTTTTTGTTTTTGTCGGGATAAATGGTACTGGAAAAACAACGACAATTGCTAAAATAGCTCATTTTCTCAAACAAAAGGGTTTTTCTGTTGTTATGGCTGCTTCAGATACATTTCGCGCTGGAAGTCAAGAACAGCTTGCAAAACACGCAAAGCGAGTTGGAGTAAAGGTAATAAAGGGAGGCGGATATGGATCGGATTCGGCAGCCATCGCCTACGATGCAATTGCACATGCAACTGCCAGATCAATAAATGCAGTCCTTGTAGACACCGCTGGACGTATGCAAACAAACAAGAATTTAATGGATGAAATGAAAAAAATAGTGAGAGTTGCAAATCCCGACCTTATAATCTTTGTTGGTGACGCACTCGCAGGAAATGATGCGGTTTCTCAATCTGAAGAATTCAATAATGCAGTTGGTATTGATTGTTCAATTCTAACAAAAATTGATGCTGATGCAAGAGGAGGCACAGCCCTCTCAATAGTTTCTACTATACAAAAGCCAATTCTTTTTGTAGGTACTGGACAGGGTTACGATGATTTAGAAGCTTTTGATGCTGAATGGTTCGTCGAAAGAATTTTTTGAGTTTATCAAAACTCTTCAGTTAACGATCGTTAAGTTTGATGAGATTAATTGTAATAACCAGTTAAGGCTTCTTATTGAGCTTAGTAGAAATTTACAAGTCTCCGAAGGTTATTCAAACTTGTATTGATCCTGAGAACTTTACGTCTAAAAGGATTCATACAAGTCTTTATTAACTGCCTTGTGATATATTTGGGACGAGTTAAAAAATGACGGAATCCTCTTCTAATTAATTCAATTATTTTCTCACTTGGAACCGCATTCGGTACTACATCAGGAACTAAGACACCAGTTCGCCAATATTTGTCCTCATCTACATAGCCCTGATGTACCAAATCGTCCCAAATAGGCATCCCAGGCCCTGCACCCAGTATGTGAAAATCAGGGAAGTCAACTCCAATCTTTGACGCAAACATAATTGTAGCCCAAATTTCCGCTAAGGTTTCCCCTGGTGCTCCCAAGATAAATGAGGCAAAGGAATCCATACCCACATCATTACAATTTTTAATTGCTTGTTTAGCCATCTGAAGCGTTATCCTTTTTCTATAATATTCAAGAATCCAAGGAATAGCACTCTCTATCCCAAAATATAACCCAGTACAACCTGATTGTTTCATTGTCCGTAGCATTTCCTTTTCAGCTAGATTCACCCTTGTTTCAGTTGCCCAATACATATCCAAATCCTCTTTCTTCATTTGCCTACAAAGTTCTATTACTCTTGAAGATTTTACGGTGAAACTGTCATCAACAAAGTAAATTTGTCCAAAGCCCTGATCACTTAGGTAAGATAGTTCCTCCATTATGTTTTCAGGTGAGCGGCCTCTCCATTTTCTACGGCCATGAACTGAAGCAGCACAAAACGTGCAATTATATGGACATCCTCTACTACTCACAATAGTGGTAAATTTTTCGATTGTAGTTCGAAAACCATTAATTACTCCAAGATACTCGTGTTGCAAAAGACTACGGTCTGGAAATGAAATCGAGTTGATATCTTCTGTAAGTGGACTATCCTGATTCACGTGTATACGGCCATTTTCTCTGAAAGAAATGCCTCTTATTCCCTCGATATTTTTTCCCGATTCAAGGGCATCCGCAAGTTCAACCACAATAGTTTCCCCTTCACCTCTGACCACAAAATCAACAAACGGCTGTTCCTTTAGGATTCGTCTATGGTTTATTGTGGCATGATATCCCCCATAAACGACAGGTATCTCAGGTAGTTCCTCTTTTAATAATTTGGCAACCTTATCTGCAAAAAGTGTGGTTATTGTCAGCGTGGTAAACCCAACAAGATCTGGATCTTGGGATTTAATCCAGTGTACTAACCTTTCTGCAGAAAATCCTTGAGGGCCATTGTCAAAAATTCTGACATTGTGCCCAGCTTCTTTCAAGCATGTAGCTACGTAGAGTAATCCAATGGGCGGCCATGCGCCTTCTAAGCTGGCAAATTGATCTTCAACACTCGGATTGGACGGGTAAACCAAGGTAATCCTCAAAAAAGGTCCTCCAAATTAGGCGCCGGGATAACTGAACAACTAAATGCTAGTGCATCCTTCAATTAGGTTTTTATCAGTTAGTTTCTTTATCTCAAGATAACCTTTCTTGTCTTAAAAATTATGATTGGCTCTAAAAGTTAGTGGACGAAAAAAGAATGGTCAATAAGGAAGTAATTGCTAGGAAGGGAGTTTAATTTGAAAGCGGTAGTTAAAACTAAAAGAGGAGTTGGAAATATCGAACTTTTGGAAGTAGAGGAACCAGATAAAATTGGGCCTGATGAGCTTTTACTTGAAATTAAAGCTACAGGTATTTGTGGAACAGATATTCATATTTGGCACGATCAGTCTGTTTATGTACCTCCAGTCATTCTTGGTCATGAATATTCTGGTGTTGTTACTCAGATCGGTGAAAAAGTAGAAAACGTTAATATTGGTGACCTAGTGACTTCACCAGCCACGGTTAATTGTGGTGTTTGTTACTTTTGCAAAACTGGACATACAAATCGGTGTATAAGCGCTAAAAAGCGTATTTTAGGTGTTATGGGGGCTAATGGCGCTTTTGCAAAATACATGGTAGTTCCTGCGAGGATTATTCACAAAGTACCAATTGAAGTGAATTTTGAAGATGCAGCCGTATCCGAACCTACAGCTTGTGCAGTTCATGCAGCTGCAGAAATGGGTAAAATCGATCTAGGAGATATTGTTGTAATCCAAGGTCCGGGGCCAATGGGATTGTTGACACTTCAAGTGGTAAAAGCACAAGGAGCAAATCAGACAATCGTTACAGGGATAAGTGGTGATGAAGAACGACTAAAGATTGCTAAAGAATTAGGAGCTGATGTGACTGTCAATATAGAGGAAGAAGATCCTGTTGAAATTGTTGGAAGTTTAACAAATGATCTAGGTGCTGATGTTGTTTTTGAAGCCTCTGGGGCTGTTGCTGCAAGACGACAAGCATTTGACCTTGTAAAAAGGACAGGCAAAATAATCTACATAGGTATTACAGGAAAACCATCAGAAATTGATCTTGATCAAATAGTAGAAAAAGAGTTAAAAATAATCGGCTCCTGGGGTACAGTTTGGACTAGTTGGCGCAAGGCCCTCAAGCTCATAGCCTCTGGCAAAGTAAAAGGGGCTCCGCTAGTCACTAGTAAGATGTCTTTGGAAGAATGGGAAAAGGGGTTTCAGATGATGGAGGAGAAAAAAGCTATTAAGGTATTGCTAATCCCATAAAATTTTTTGAGTATATTCATCTACCTTGTACATCTCATCTTAGCCATTTACAGACAGTGTCTTTCTAGCTCGATGGCCGATAGGTGGGAAATTAATAACCCCTTTATCATCTACCTCGCAAGAAGACCCCATCCGAGAGGGTGGAAATGAATTGGGGTAGTGTAGTGGTTGGTAATTCACTTGACTAAAAACTAAAGAAACCGCCACACTACCAAAAGACTATATGTATGTTCGTGTTTAAGTAAATAAATAGTGGTAATTCACTTGATTAC
>JAECRX010000295.1 GCA_016292335.1 Candidatus Sifarchaeum subterraneum
ATTAATAAAAGTGGATTACAAATCAGAAGAAGCGATCCAAACTCGCCTGTTTTTTCTTTTCCAAGATACTTTCTTCTGTGACTTGGAAAAGAGAGAGAATCCGCAGTGCTGCTGGAATTATCTGTTTTTGTTTGTAGTAATTTAAGTCCAATTCTTCATATTTGGCTAGATTATGAGGCTTTGCTCTTTTTGCTTGAATGTCGCTGCCTTTAGCAATAACATATCCGATTTTGGTTCCTGGCTTTATCTCCTCTCCGTGTTCCTCTAATATTTTTGCAGCTTCAACATGTGCTGCAGTTACTTTATATTTTTCAATGTGCTGGGTAATTGTTTTCCAGATGATTAATTTTTCATATGGAATTTTCTCCTTTTCAAGCTCATCAGTTACAGTTCTGATATATTTCAGTGCCTTTTCAACTGAATCTTTTTCAGGTTCTGATAATATTATTTTAATCACATTATCTTGCACTTCACGTGCTAAGTCGGTCCAATCACCTCGAATTCTTTCGAATCCAGTAACATCAACAGTTCCATCCTCAAGAATTCCACAATATCTTTTTTTTGCTTCAGTAAAGAAAACTCGATTGAATATTTTATCTGGTTTTATTTCAAGTCCAATTTCTTCTCTAATTTTTTCCTTAAAATTAGTAATTTTGTCCGGTTCGTAAGATATAAACACACTGTCTGTATCTCCATAATATACTTTTAATCCTGATTTCTTTGCAATTTCCATGGTTTTTTTAATTGTCATCCTCCCAAAGGCGGCTGTTGACTCTGCAACTGGTTTTAAATACCAACGAGCTACTGGCCAACCCGTGTATCCGTAGACGGCATTTGTAAGTATCTTGACAGCACGTTGTCTTTCGTTAAAAACCTTGTAATCGACACTATCTTTTGAATAATCTTTCATTTTTTGTTCGATCTGTTTTCTAGCATCCAGAAGATTCAGAATTACTTTGGTAAAAAAACCTTCGGGTTTTTGTCGAAATTGATGACCGACTTCAGGTGCTGTTACAACTTCAATTTCTTCTTCAACACTTTCTCCTGGTTGAACATATGTATCGGGACTCAGATTGTTCTTAATCATCAAGTTTGGATACATTGCTGAAAAATCGAAAACAGCTACATCCTTGTGTAATCCGGGAACTGGTTCAAGCACGAAACCACCAAGGTAGGATTCATGCCTTCTTGATGATCGATTCGGGACAAGTTCTCCAAGCTTGAATGCTTCACGCATCAAATAGAACTCAACTCTGAATCCGGCAGAGGCAACCATTACTTGATCTAAGGGGAGTCCTGTAATTATTGACATTTGTATGGCAAAGGGAAGCATTACTTCACTAATTCCATAAGTGCTTTCTGCATCATTAATTGCGTATTGCAGAAGTTTTGGTCGCCTTTTTGGATCCATCCAGTAGTCGGCAATTTCTAAATGATCTATACACTCTCTATCCGATTTTTTCATAACATCCAAGTATTCTGCAACGTTTTCTAGTGAGCGAACCTTAACATCACCCAAGGTTTTCGCTAGATCAAACATATCAATATTGGCTCTGCCCATAACTGAAACATGTCCCATAACCGAACTGTGAGGTGCCGCATAGTTTCTTCCCAAGTCCAATTTCACATTGTTTATTTTTGCCCTTTGCTCAAGATATGGCCAATCAAAAACGTTGCCATTGTATGTAATTATAACATCAGGATCGTATTTCTTGAAAAATTTCACAAATGATTCTAAAAGTTCTTTATCTCCACCATTTTTGGCAATAAACTGTTTATTTCCATTATCAGTTGTCACAGAGATGATAATTATTGGATCTTTATCTGCATGCGGAGTTCCTTTTGGGTTATAGCATTCAATATCAAAGGCAAATTTTCTTAAATCAGGTAAAGACTCATCTTCTATCAATTTTAAATCAGATTTAGCAGAAAAAACACTATTAACTTGAAACTTGCTATCAGAATTACCTTCTTCTTTCTCTTCTACCTCTACTTCATGCCAACGACAAGGATAAACATTTTTATCAATCAAATATCTCATAGAATAGCGAATATCTGCTTCAAGATATTGCTTAACTCCTTCAATCCGGCTAAGGGCTTCTCTTAGTTTTGGAACCTGTTTTGGTGTTTGGGCTGTAACCTTAAAAACATCCAGTTTTTTCCCATAATATTTCAATTCAGTAAGTTCGACTTTCTGAACTGAATTTTCTGAAGAAATTAGGTTTTCTATTTCCTTCTTTTTACCTTTCTTTTTTTCGTCTAAGACTAAGTAAAAATATGGTGAGAAATCATCTACTTCAATAAGAACTTTTTTGTTTTCTTTAGTAAGCCCCCACATTTGGACAACTGTTTCATAACCTCGTATCATATACGCAATATCTAGCAACCAAAAATTAATTTTCAATGTTCTCTCCCTGATTAGATTGAAGATTATGTATCTGAATAAAAAATTGATCGAAGTTGTGTTCTTTTTTAAATTATTAAAAATACTATTTCTCAAAAGGTTTTCTAATGATTTTTTAATGAATTTTTTCACTTAAAATGGCCATTTGAAGCCATATTCATCTTCCAAGATTTTTCTTAAAAGAATATATGCCCCCTGCGGTGGAATGATGCCTTTTTCTGTTATAAAAAGATCGATAAACTCTGGTGGGGTGACATCGAACAGCGGATTTCTGAGATTGATATTACTTTTTTCTAATTCCATGAGTTCATCCGAAGATAAGCCCCATTCCTTTTCAGGTCCTTCACCTAAATCTATCAATTGACCAATTACTGTTTCTGGGTAGAATTTATATGTTCCAGCCGCGATATCGACTCTAACTCGCGCCTCATCTGCCACAAGAGCAATCTGTGAAGTTCCGATCTTTGAGATAATGGCACCATTCGCGGTAATAGCTTCAGCCCCAACAAGTACCTTATTACACTCATGTATATAAAAACGAACTGAGCTATCTAAAATTAAGGAAACCGGAAAACCTATCTTTGAGATTTCTTTTGCCATTTTTACGCCTTCAAGTTTAGGTCTACTTTCAGTAACTAAACAAGTTACTTCTTTTCCTTCTTTTTTAAGATTATTTAAAATTGAAAGAACAGATGTACTAGAACTGTGTGTGAGAATTACATCCCCGTCAACAAATCTTTTCGAGCCAATTATGCCAATTCTTTCTTTAGCTTTTATTATTTTATTCAAAAATTCTTTTGCACCACTGATAACAATCTTTTTTAGATCTTCTATACTATTTGCCTTATCTTTCAATAAATTAAAATTGACCTTTATGAATCTGCAACAGTTCCGAAGAGATGCAGAGGTTGGATTACTTTCAAACAGTAGTTCATCAATTTTGGTAAAATATTGTTCAAATTGCTTCATAGAGGTTATTTGACCTTTCTCCATAGCTATTTCAACGATTTTAGCGGCTGTTCTAGCTGTTTCATCAGCAGCACTTATTTCCTTCGATTTAATCTTCTCAATGAGCCCAATAACTTGTGAAGGAATTTGCATTTTTCGCACCTACTAATTTTATTACTTCCCGCTGAAATAAATAAATAGATGATTCATCCTTTTCCTAGAGGTCTCTGGATTGAATAATTCATTAAAACTACCAGAAAAGGTATACCAAATAGCAGAAGATATAAAAACTATGAAAATCAGAGGAGCTGGAAGAATAGCTAGAGCTGCTGTTGAAGCTCTGAAAATAACCGCTGAACAAATAACAAAACCAAACACAGTGAAGGAATGCTATCAATACTTAGAGCAGGCATCTGATTTACTCTTTAGGACAAGACCAACTGCTGTCTCATTGCCAAACGGTTTGCGATACGTAATGCACAGAGCACGTAATTTAATGTCACAAATTAATGAAAATAAAACAGAGCTCTTTCTGAAAAAAATAGTAGAGTATGCCAATGAATTTATAGAAACTTCAAAAAAAGCAGTTGAAATAATCGGTAAGATTGGGGCGGGACTTATACAAGATGGTGATACCATTCTAACACATTGTAACTCCAGCGCAGCAATTGAAATCATAAAGACAGCACATAAGCAAGGGAAAAATATTACTGTCTTCGCATGCGAAACAAGACCAAGATGGCAAGGGAAGATCACGGCAAGAATCCTTGGAGAAGAAGGTGTTCCTCTAATTCTCATTGTAGATTCCGCAGTGAGATATATTATTGGGACTGAGAAAGTTGATAAAGTAATAGTGGGAGCTGATGCTATAACTTCGCACGGTGCACTCGTAAATAAAATTGGTACATCTATTGTTGCATTAGCAGCTC
>JAECRX010000296.1 GCA_016292335.1 Candidatus Sifarchaeum subterraneum
CCTAGGTCTTTAATATAATCCCCTATGGTGGTTTCAACGCCTAACATTTTTGCTAAATTATTAGTCCCTTTAGAAGCCACCAAGCCTAGGGATAAGACTACTAAATCTGTTTCAATTTCTGAAATTCTATTTTCGAGGGTATTTTCTACCATTAGTATAAGATTCTTTGTGATCGGATCTTCTATAATCTCTGAGGGTTTACCACGAATGAATTTTACACCTAGCTCCCTGGCTCTCGTATATAATGACTCATAGAGTCCAGGTGTTCTGATGTCTATATAGAAAACAAAAACCTCGATGTCAAGATGTTTTTCCTTGATTTCAACAGCATGTTTTAAAGAATATACACAACAGATCTGAGAACAGACTCCCAAACCTTGTTTTGGGTCTCTGGAACCTGCACAAAGAACCATTCCAATTCGTTTAGGAGTTATACCATCGGATGGTCTGATGATTTTCCCACTTGTCGGTCCTTTCGGGTCTATTAGTCTCGTAAGATTCAATTGACTTATTACATTGGGGTATAATCCAAATCCATATGTATCACCAATTATTGGTAATTCTTCTGGTTCAAATTCTCGGAATCCTGTTGCAAGAACTATTGCTCCGACATCTAATTGAGATTCCTTATCAGTTTCATCTAGATTTATTGCTTTTTCTGGGCAAGCTTCAGCACACTTTCCACATCTTGTACAATTTTTCCAATCTATTTGATGAATAGGGGAATAGGAATTCTTTGGTAGGTAAATTGCTTTTCGATTTTTCAGACCAAATTCAAATTCATCAGGAACTTCAACAGGGCAAACTTGTTCACATTTTCCGCATCTATTGCATAAAGTTTCATCGACTCCTCTTGGGTGATGCAAAACATCTATTTTGAATTCTCCTGGCGAACCATTAACATTTAAAACTTCAGAACAGGTAAATATTTTCAGGGAAGGTAGATTAAGGGAGCCCACTTTGTATCTCTTTTCTTCATCTGAAGAAAAATCATAAGCTACCTCAAAATTTTGGTTTTCATCTAATAATGCAAGCCCTATTCTTGTTACAGTTCCTCCAAGATAGGGATTTCTCTCTATCAAATAAGTATTATAGCCTGTTTCAGCAATCTTTACGGCAGTCTGGACACCCGAAAGGCCCCCACCAATGATTAATACAGATGATGCAAAAGGATATTCCAATGTTTCAATTGGGGTTTCATTTTTTAACTTCTTGACAGTTGCATTTATCATTCTCATAGCTTTATTGGTGGCATCTTTTTGGTTCTCGGAATGCGGCCAAGCACATTGTTCTCGGATATTAACTATTTCTAATGAAAAGGGTTTTTTCTTGGCTTCTTCTATCAAGGCTCTCCTAAATTTTTCGCCATACAATTGATGGGTACAAGCAGCAATTAAGATTTTATTATTTCCATTTCTAAAAGCATTCTTGAGTTGCTCAATTCCTTCTATCAAACAAAGAGAATTGTGCCTCTTGACAAATTCTATGTCAGGAAGATTTGAAATATGAGAGATAACACGATCATAATCTATAACTTTGGAAAGAGTTTCTCCGCAATCACAAATGAAGACTCCGATTTTTGTTTTCTCTGAAGACATCTACGTGTATCCTCCTATTGAGTTGTGTCTACAGTCGAAGTAAGAATTGATTTCAAGTCCAGGTCTCTTAAAAGACAAAGGGCATCTTCTAGGCATTGATCAACACATTTATTGCAAGCAACGCATCTTCTAAGGTTTTTTAACATATTTCCGTATTCAAAAAGTTCTTCAGGAACCGGAATCGGTTTGGTTGGTATCTTTTTGGCGATTTTTGATATTGTCTCATAAAGAAGATGTTTCTTTTGTTTCTTTTCTATGGATGCTGTCGGCAGTTTTTCAAGAATTCCTTTAAGATCAAGTTCTTTGGAAAATTCGAAAACCTCTTCAGGACATATTTTCTCACACTTGAGACATGTAACGCATCTGTTGACGTCATATTGGAGAGTTCCAAACTCATCTAGAGGTTCAGGAATTGGAATCGGTTTCTCCGGTATTTTCGAAGCTAATCTTTCAATCATGCTGAAAAGAAATTCTCGTTTCGTAAATTCTTCTGCTTCCCCCTCAAAGAATTCTTCCTTGAAATCCTGAAAAGGGTTGGGTCCAAGTCTTTTCGCCCTCTCGGTCATTTCATTTGCAATTTCAACAAAAGTTGGAGCCATTGCAGCCGATAAGAAGAACATTTCTATTCTTTCTCCACCGCCAGGAAAACCAATTGCATCCAAAATCTCTTTAGCAAAGAGAACCCGCTCTTCGGCTCTATAATTGCCATCTATAAAATGACATTGTTCTTTCAGACAACCAGCGACAAAGACAGCATCAGCGCCTTTTTCTAACGCTCTAAAAAGATAAGTAATATCAATTTTGCCCGAACAAGGTATCCTAATAATTCTCACGTTAGGTGCATAAATTAATCTAGAAGTTCCTGCTAGGTCAGCAGCTGCATATGCACAATAATTACAGGCAAAAGCTACAATTTTTGGCTCAAAATTCTCGTCTATTTCTTGTTCAGTCATATTTCAACCCCTTTCTAAAACAGCTAATAATCCATCAATCATATTGATTATTTGATCGTCCTTGAAATGTCTGAGCTGTATTGCACCCACGGGACATTTCCCAGAACAAATACCACAAGCCTTACACTTTGCATCAATCACGTTCACTTTACCTTTAACTTCATCTTTCTCAATAGCTTGATAGGGACATACTTCAACGCATTTAAAGCAGCCAATACACAAATCTTCATTTACCTTTGCTGTTACTAAATCCATCAATAGTTTACCTTTTGCTAGGGGGATTGTGGCTCTAGAAGCGGCAGCACTTGCTTGATTTGATGTATCAGTTAAATCTTTGGGTCCTTGTGCAGCTCCAGCGATATATATTCCTTCGGAGAAAGTATCAAAGGGGGCGAGCTTGGGATGAGCTTCTTGCAAGAACCCATCGGGTGACTTACTGAGTCGAAGAATAGAGCACACATCTTCCATATATGCAGCTGGAACAGCGCCTGTTGCTAAAACAACTAAATCGGTTTGAATTTCCATAAAGACGTTAAAGAGATGATCTTTTACACCAACAATTAAGTTACCATGTTCATCCGAAACTATTTTAGGAAGTTCTTTTTCGCCATATCTTACAAAGTTAACTCCCAGTTCTCGACATTTTCGATACAATTTTTCTTGACCTTTTCCAAAGGTCCTGATATCTCTATAAAGAACAAATATTTCTTTCTCAGGGAATTTTTCCTTAATCAAAGAAGCATCTTTAATCATAAGTGAACAACAAGTTCTTGAACAATATTGATTGATCTGCTCCTTTTCGGGGAATAATTCAGGTGATTGTCTAGATCCAACACATGAGATGAATACCACAGTATTTGGAGATGCGAAATTAGAGGGGTTAATCAGTTTTCCCCTTGTTGGGCCGTTGGGATTCATCATGCGTTCCAACTGCATTGAGGTGATTACGTCTTCAAAAGTAGCGTAACCGAACTCACCCGGATCGGGGTTATAAGTATCAAAGCCGGTGGCAACAACAATAGTTCCGATATTCACTTCTCTTTCGGTGGGTTCATCTTCAAGATGGATACAATTTTTATCGCAAACCTTCAAGCATTCACCGCATTTTGTGCAGTTATCAAAATCAATCACATATTGCTGGGGAAAACATTCTGGAAAGGGCAGATAAATGGCTTTTCGTGTATCTAAATTCTGATTAAATTCATTTGGAACGGAGACGAGGCAGACTTTGGAGCATTCACCACAAAGGTTACATGACTCATCCACACATCGAGGTTGGGTCACAATTGTAGCTTGAAAATTACCGATATACCCGGTCACATGAGAAACGGTGGATCCAGTAAAGAGCTGAATTTTTGGGTTCGATAATTTGTTGACAAGCTCCCCGTGAAGATCAAGGGCGCTTTTTTCGTGAGGGAACACTTTATTTAACTGAGCTAATTTGCCGCCTATATAAAATTCCTTCTCGATGAGAAATACCGGAAAGCCACTTTCAGCG
Source organism: Candidatus Sifarchaeum subterraneum (assembly GCA_016292335.1). Taxonomy (GTDB): domain Archaea; phylum Asgardarchaeota; class Sifarchaeia; order Sifarchaeales; family Sifarchaeaceae; genus Sifarchaeum; species Sifarchaeum subterraneum. Next base: position 4,050 of record JAECRX010000296.1, read on the forward strand.
ATATCATAAGCAGCCGTAATTCCTGCAGTTCCAGCACCAATCACAAGGGCACTTTGGGTAACTGGGGACTCTATTTTCTCTAAGGGTTCAAGAAGGGCTGCTTTTGCAACAGCCATTTTGACAAGATCGTTGGCCTTTTCAGTGGCCTCATGAGGTGATTTTGAGTGTACCCAACTGTCATGTTCTCGAATGTTGGCCATCTCGAAAAGATATGGATTTAACCCTGCTTCTTCGATAACGCGTTTGAAAGTTGGTTCATGCATTCTTGGACTACATGAAGCGACAACGACCCTGTTAAGGTCATACTCTTTGATGGATTCTTTGATTAAATTTCGACCAGGGTCTGAACACATATACATATTGGTTTTTGAACAGACCACATGAGGAAGTTTTTCCGCATATTCTCTTACCTTCTCGCAATCAACAACACCGGCAATATTTGAACCACAATAACAAGTAAAAACACCAATTCTTGGCTCTTCTTTTTCTTCTTTCTTTTCCTTTGCTTTTTTCATGTTTCACCCTCCTTGACAGCAACTACAGAAGTACAGATCCAAAGCACATCGCTGGATAATACTAACTCTTTAAGTCCGAGAAGTGCTGCTTTTATTATACGACGAGGGTTAAAATTATTCTCAAATCGTGTGACTATACAACTTCCAGTACATGTTCCGCATTGAAAACAATATTTGATTAACTCTGCGTTAGGTTCTTTCATTATTTCGTCTTTGAAAGTGGGGTCAAGTCGCGCGATTCTTAACGGTTCTTCAACTTTAAACGGTTTGACTTTTTCTTCGGTCAATTATTCACTTCCGATTTTTTTTGGTCTTTTGGGTGTTTATAAAGGATAAGAGCTCCATTGAGGTGGCATTTGCTTCTACAAGGGTTTGAGGAATGTCCTTAGGGCCACTTGCAGTACCTGCTACTACTACACCATTAATATTCGTAAGGACGTCATCAAATGGGCCTTGTGACGAGATAAACCCATATTCGGTTTGGCCAACTTTTAAAATTTTTTCCAGCTCCTTTGTCCCCTCAGATGGAATCAAAGCTGAAGATAAAACAACCAAATCGGTTTTTAATTCCATAAACTCACCTGTTAGCGTATTTTCAAAATCGACAACCAACTCACCCGTAGTGGGATCTTCCTCAACGGAACTAACTTTCCCCCGAACAAATTGAACCCCTGCTTTTCTTGCTTTTTCATAATAGTGTTCATACCTGCCCGGTGAACGAAGATCAATATAAAAAATAACTACGTCTATTCCTCTCTCTCTAAGAAGAAGAGCGTGTTTAAGAGCATACATACAACAAATTTTTGAGCAATATAACCTGCCAGCTTCTTCTCGGCTGCCTACACATTGTATCATGACGATTCGCCGAGGAGATTTTCCATCTGAAGGACGAATCACACAACCTTTTGTGGGGCCGAATTCGTTGATCATATGTCCAAGTTCGAGTTGGGTAATCACATTCTTATAAATACCATAATTGTATTCTTTATATTCACTCGGCTTCAATTCATCAAAACCAGTGGCGATTACAATAAAATCAACATTAAAATTTTTTATTTCTTCTTTTTGATCTAGATCAATTGCCTTTGTAGGACAAATTTCAACACATTTCATACATCTAGTACATAAATCAGGATCAATCACATAAGCAGGGGGTATACTTTGCTCGATAGGAAGATAGACTGCTTTTCTTTTCTTATATTGAAACGAGTTAGATTGACTTTCAACAGGACAAACTTCAGCGCATTTTCCGCAATTGATGCATCTATCAATTAAAACATACCGAGGATGGCAACGAACCGAGACTGAAAAGTTCCCTATATCACCGTCTATTTTTTCGATTTCTGAATTCGTTAAAACTTCCAGATCGGGATGAAGGGTCAGTCCACTGCGATATAAACATTTCCTAAAGCCTCCTGATTTAAATAAGAGTAAGGAGGACGTATTACATAGGGCACCATCGTCAGAAGGAAAGGCAAGACCTAACATGATTGCTTTTCCGCCAAGTGTAGGTTCTTTCTCTACGATATAAACATGAAAATTAAAATCAGCAAGTTCCAATGCTGTATTAATCCCGGCTATTCCTCCGCCAATAACCAGAACTTTTCCTATTGGATTTTTTACTGAACTTAAAACTTATCTTGCCTCCTGTAAAAAGTTGTGCTAACTATAAGAAGTTGTAATAAATAAATTTAGATTCATAAGTAAAATTCATTTTTGAGATAATGTATAGATTTTATGTATCAAAGATGGCCTAAATACAGTGTTTTCCAGTTCGTTAATTAATATTTGGTGTAACTGGATTGTACTCCATAGATAAACTATCCGTCAAAGAGAGAGGAGATTTCACAGTTGATCTTCTTTTCATTTAAGGACAAGAAACTAAGTTTTTTAAATTTTTATGAAATGAAGGTTCATGAACATATTTATTGAATTGTTAATGGGGACATAAGGAAAGGTTTTAAAACCTATAATTTTTCCCATTAGTAAAGCCAATAATTTTCATCTCTTGATGTCCTAATTAGTCTGCAGTTGATTCAGTAAATAACTACAAGAACACGCACGATTAAATAAGGCAGACTTTTAAAGAAACGATAACTAGCGAAAGATAATAGAAACAAAGAAAGAGGATTTTGGCTGAGCAGAAATACGGGGAAAATTACCCTTTCAAAGAGAAAACAATCATCTGCCGACTGTAAGACAGGATAGAAAGCTTTGTATCTAATAAAAAAAGGATGAGCGAAATGGACGAATTAATCATAAAAAATGGATTCGTTTACGACCCTTTAAACAATATAAATGGCGAACAATTAGATATCTTCATAAAAAACGGCAAAATCGTTTCAGAAGTGGGAGCTGATGCAACAGTTATTGACGCAAAAAATAAAATAATAATGCCTGGTGGTATTGACGGTCATAGTCATATAGCAGGTGCAAAAGTGAGTATGGGAAGGCTACTGCGACCAGAGGACATTAGACGCGGAGTCCGCGCAAAAACTAAAATAACGAGATCAGAAAGTGGAGTTTCCGTACCTACCACATTCAGTATAGGTTACCGCTATGCTCGAATGGGTTATACAACCGTATTCGAACCAGCTATGCCACCATTGAAGGCAAGACACACTCATGAAGAATTAGCTGACACACCCATTGTAGACAAAGGAGCATTCCCCTTACTCGGATCAAACTGGATGGTTTTTCACTATTTAAAACAGCAAGAAATAGAAAAATGTGCAGCTTTTGTCGCATGGATGCTAAATGCGACAAAGGGTTTCGCTATTAAACTGGTAAATCCAGCAGGACTTGAATCCTGGAATTGGGGTGGAAATATCAGAGACATTGATACCCCAGTCGAATTTTGGGATGTAACTCCGAGAGAAGTAATCACTGGATTGGCAAAAGTTAACGAGCTTTTGGGGCTTCCACACTCAATTCACGTTCATTTCAATAATATAGGAAGACCAGGTAATTTTAAAACAACTATTGAATCCTTTGACGCATGTAGAGAAAACAAAAATCCAGGAGTAGAGAGAAACCAAGTAATCCACGGAACCCACATACAGTTTAATGGATACGGTGGCGATTCGTGGAAAAGCTTTGCAAGCGGAGGTCTTGAAATAGCTGATTGGGTAAATAAGAACGATCACGTAACACTTGATGTCGGACAAGTGGTTTTCAGCAATACCACAACAATGACTGCCGACGGACCTCTGGAGTATTATCTACACACTCTAAATCATTTGAAATGGACAAATGGAGATGTCGAAATAGAAACCAGTAGCGGTGTTGTTCCGCTCATCTATAAACGAAAAAATCCTGTTTCAGCCATTCAATGGACTATTGGGCTAGAGCTACTTCTTGGAATTGAAGATCCATGGAAAGTCATGTTAAGTACTGATCACCCCAATGGAGGGCCATTTACAAGATATCCAGAGATAATTGCGTGGCTCATGTCCCAAGAATATCGTAATGATACACTGAAGTCCGCTCATAAAAGAGCTGGAAAAAGAAGTGGCCTTGCAACCCTAGACCGAGAATACAGCCTTTTTGAGATAGCAATAGTAACACGCGCTACCCAAGCAAAAGCCTTAGGCATCAACTATATGAAAGGTCACTTAGGTGTCGGTGCAGATGCAGACGTAGCTATCTACGATTTGGACAAAGAATCGAAAGATCCAAAAGAGATAATGAAAGCATTTTCAAATACACTCTATACAATTAAAGGTGGAGAAGTCGTCGCGAAAAATGGAGAGATTGTAAGCACACCAATGGGAAGAACGCTCTATTTGAATGTCAAAGTGGATCCCAGTTTGGAGAATACAATGCTCAAAGAATTTTCAGATATATTCAGAAGAAACTATTCTGTAAATATGGCAAACTATCCTGTTCAACCGATACCATCTTATCTGCCTTTACCGAAAGAGATTAAACTCGATGCCACTCATGTGGCATAAACTTCTCAACTCAAGCTTTTTATTTAGATAAGAAAGGTCAGGGATTCTTTCAATAATGAAAGATTATCGATATAGAAAAAATTCTATCGAGGGATTTTTGAATGGGAAATCAAGAGCCTCTTGAAGTTATTTTAATCACAGGAAGAACAATCGAACAAGGATGTTCATTAGAAGGGGGAAAAATGACTGATGAATTTATAAAAGCAGCCGGGATTTGTGAACTTGATCCGGAGGATATGAAAAAGTTGAAAATAAAACCAGGAGACAAACTAAAAGTAAAAACAAACTTCGGAGAAGTTGTCGTCAGCGCGATTAAAAGCCCACATGAACCTCACCCTGGAATTATTTTTATTCCAATGGGATTGTGGGCCTCACAAGTCATGGACCCCAATTCGGACAATACGGGAATGCCTACAATGAAAGGTTTAAAAGCAACCGTAGCTGCGACTGAAGAAGAAGTATTAGATGTGAAAGCAATACTAGAAAAAATTAGGGAATCATAAAGGAGGAACTAAAATTTGTCTGGGAAATTAATAACTGATGTTGTTTGTCCTTTCTGTGGTGCGTTATGTGATGACATCGATTTGCTAATTGAAGATAATAAAATTATTGAAACGAGAAACGCTTGTATCGTTGGAACTCGAAAATTTATGTCATATGAGCCAAGTCATAGAATTCTCAGACCCATGATTAGAAATAACGGAGAATTGAAGCCTGTAGACATGGATACAGCAGTTGAGAAAGCCGCGAAAATTTTGCTAAATGCAGATCGTCCACTTCTCTACGGATGGGCAAGCACAGAATGTGAGGCACACAAGGTTGGATTAGAACTCGCAGAAGAAATTGGAGGAGTGATAGATAACACTACTACAGTATGTCATGGCCCATCAGTCTTAGCCGTACAATCTGTAGGTATCCCCTCGACCACCCTTGGAAACATATATACACGAGCAGATTTAGTGATTTATTGGGGATCAAACCCTATTCATGCACATCCTCGCCATATGAGCCGTTATTCTACATTCCGACGGGGATTATTCAGAGATAGGGGGGCCAAAGAGCGGAATGTTGTTGTAATTGACCCAAGAAATACAGATTCAGCACGAACTGCAAACATTTACATTCAAGTAGAACCCAACAAAGATTATGAGTTAATGTGTGCGATCCGTGCTATTTTACGTGATAGAGGAGATATTGTACCAGATGAAGTTGCAGGAGTACCAAAGGAAAAGATCATAGAACTAACAAACTTAATGAAGGATTCAAAATATGGAATTATTTTCTTTGGACTTGGATTAACAATGTCCAAAGGAAAACATCATAATGTCGATATAGCCATTAGATTAACAACTGATTTAAACAAGTTCACAAAGTTCTTGATTATGCCAATGCGAGGGCATTATAATGTTACAGGCTTCGGTGCAGTTGCTACATGGACCACGGGATATCCTTATGCTATAGATTTTGCACGTGGCCATCCTTGGTATAACCCTGGCGAAACTTCAACTCACGAATTGCTCTTGAATGAAGAGGTAGATGCAGCGCTTATAATAGCTGCAGATCCAGTAGCTAATTTCCCAGCCCAATCGGCTAGACACTTATTTAAAATTCCCCTCATTGCAATAGATCCACATCCGACTCCCACTACAGAAATTGCGGACGTCATATTTCCTCCTGCCATTTCAGGAATAGAATGCGAAGGAACAGCGTATCGTATGGATAAAGTGCCTATCAGGCTCAGAAAAGTCCTTGAACCACCAGAAGGATGTATCCCCGACAAGGAAATCATAGAAAGAATTCTAGAAAAAGTTAAGGAACTAAAGTAGATAGGATTTATGAATATCGAACAAGAATGCACACCTAGTTGTCGGTGTGATGGATCACGATTCTCAACAATGTTTTTAAACATTTAACCCCTATATTTTTCTGGTGGACACATCCTACCGCTGCGTTTATGAGACATGAGGTCTGTCCGAGTCGGGCAACGGGGATGCGGGAAGCTTGTTGCCTTGTTGGTGAGTAGTTAACCAAATCCCAGAAAATTTTCTCACAGATCTCTGAGGTTTAATGCAATTTCTTCAACCAAATAGTTTCATTCGACATTTCCTGAAACAGGTAAAAAATAAATGGAAATTTATTATTGATCCAATTTACTTCCTCAGTCAAATCTCCTCTATGTTGAGTGGCCGACTATCTTACCTTCTCCTTGA
>JAECRX010000297.1 GCA_016292335.1 Candidatus Sifarchaeum subterraneum
ACGACGATTATGATGGTTTTTTTGATCATTTTGTCCTCCATATAGGTTTTCACCTTTTGTTTATAAGATCTCACCCATATATTATTTTGTCAAATGTTGAGGCCTGGCCTTTTTATTGGGAACCTGTTTCCCAAGGGTGGCAAAAAACAAGACCTACCCCCCTCCCGCTTAATTCTCCCTTCAAGAATTATTCAACAATTTAACTACGTCCCCTACCCTGACAGGCTTCTCCTGGCGCCCTCAAGGGCTGATCCCTTCCCTCATGCCGCTTTTATTATCTTTCTCCTTTTGTTTTCTACTTTTTAATCCTCATGAAAGATAATCTTCGCGAACTTAATACCTTCTTCATTTCCCTTATACAAGAATGGCTTAAAATATGGCTTAGCACTGAATGGCGTAAACCATTTCGGTAGACAATGGCCTTTTATTTCGTGGCCGTAAAGAATAGTCTCGTCCTTCAGGATAAATTTAACTACTGTGTCATTGTTAAGCGCTCGGGGTATATGGCATTCCTTAAGTCCCATTTCTTGTGTAAGTTCTATGTAACGTTTTTTGTACCTAAGTCCTTTGTACCTCAGGACTATCATTATGCTAATATCATATGGAAGAATTTCTCTATCTGATATTGAACCGTTACGCCCCCATAGGAAAAACCGAAAACCTTCCCCATGACACACAACATACTCTTCAAAGATCCCTTCCATTGATTCGCCGGTCAGCAGATTTTGATAGGTAACTCTTATGTCACTGATTCTAATGTTCTTTGGATCCCATCCACAATTCGCAAAGGTTGGGAAGCTAAGTAATAGCAAGAATGAAATAGCTAAAACCAAACATTTGATAATTAAGTTTCCCTTCATTTTATACCTCCATTATTTGTTATCCTTATCTTCGCATCATAGCAGGTCAACGATATTTGCAGATTAAGTCCTCCCCTGGGCTTACGAGCATTGGGATCTCTTTCCTTAATTAAACGTGGGTTTCACAACCTTTATTTGCATCATGATCATGAAAAAACAATATCCCCTGTTTTATCTTTGCTCTTCTCATTATATTTAATAGTTCCATGATTATCTTGCCTATCTGGTCCAAAACTATACACAACCCATCCTTTAGCTCTTTTCTCGTATTTCATTGGCTTAAAATCATTAAAAGGGTCTTCAGGTAATTTTGAAAAGTAATTCGGTATTAAATCTTGAAGACTATCTGGAAGCTTGCCATTTTCAAGCTCATATAATCGGACGGCGACCGCTGTCTTTAAGATATTGAATTTACCAAGCGAAACATGATATCTCGTTATATGAAAGCAGACTTTTGGAATCCCGTATAAAAAGAATATTTTGCCAACCAGAGAAGGAGGCATCTCCGGGGGGAAACCCCCCGGTTTTATTCCTATGAATTCTGTTATAAAATCAAATTTCAAATCCAAATTAAACGGTTCAATCTCCTTTTCTAATTTATTTCTAAACTGCTTAATTTTCTCTTCATACATTTCTGGTCTATTTTCTTCAAAAGCTGTAGCTAAATATCCATAATATTCGTCATTTAGCCTATCATACTCCTTATACAATTTTTGAAAGAAAGATTCGTCATATTCCCCTGTCTTCTTTATGTCTTCACCAAACCCTCTTAGCAACTCGTTCATATATTCTTTTTGTTCTTCGAATACAATTTCAAAATCAGATCTCCGATTTCTAAAAGAAAGAAGATTATTCAACAAAAATCGATAATCTTTGATACTTAGCTTTTCCCGATCAATATACTGAGCCAAGGGAATGTACAATAATTTTTGAATACGTGTTGCAAAAGAAATGCAAACTATAGTATTCTGGGTGCCTACATGGTGCGAGTATCTTAATACAGAAAGATAGTCATCCAAAGCCGAATTTAATTTATTTTGTTTTTCATATAACCTGCCTTCTATTATGACTAATTTTGCAAGATAAAATTCCTTAAACTTGTGTTCTGGAGCAGTTTGTGTTTTTTCAACCGGTTTGCCTAGTCTAAAATCACAATACGTTAATTTAGTTGCCTTCTTAAACTCTTTTATAGCGTCCTGGTTTTTTGATAAAATTTCTTTTAATTCTTCATTGTTGCCTGTCCAACCATTATCGATTATATCATTTACCTTGTTTTTTAGGCTTTTTGGAAGTTCGGTAAACATGGAGCCAGCTCTTATATAAACAAGGGCGGCATTCGTATCCTCGTTAATTGGATTGAAAAAGGCACACGAGCTCGTAAATAAAATGGCAAACGCTATTATTAATAATGCAACAAACCTCTTTTCGGACATTTTATTTTCACTCCTTTTAGAAACCCATTTAAAATTTCAGAATGATCTCCCGTTTTGCGATTCCCTGTTTTGATCGTAAAGAACGGCAGGTTTTCAACTGTACTTTAGAACATTTGCATAAATTTGTGCATTTCTTATGCCAATAGCCTTTTATCTCTAACCATTTGATATTTTAATAAAATCTTAATATTTTGCTGACAAATCCAAACAATTCAGGATAACTTTTTCCTAGTAATATGAAAATATTTCATAAATTGAACTATATCTTTTAAAATAGTGATTTATGATGCGAAGCCGGGATAGGTGGATTCATAACAGATGGGAACCTCGTGGTTTTGTCCATCCGAGGGGCTCGGAATTGCCTTAACCAAATTCAATACTTCTAACTTTTGCGGATCCGCCCATCTTCTATTCATGTCGGATTGCAATCTCAAATCAATAGGATTGAAGACAAATCCTACGGACGTGGTGAAAAATTTTCACAATCTGGAATTTAGGATGCCTCTAAGGATTTGACGGGCGAAGGGAGGGAGATTGGAAGGGGCTAAAATTGAGGTTGATCGCGAATATCAAATGTTGAGGCCTGTCCCCGATTTGCCTCGAGATGAGCTTATCAACGGCTGCA
>JAECRX010000298.1 GCA_016292335.1 Candidatus Sifarchaeum subterraneum
ATCATTTTTAGAAAACATGGATATTACTCGAATTCCTGGAATTGGTAAAAAATCTAAAATATACTACAACGAGAAAGGAATATACACGATCGGAGATATTTTTAACACTCCCTTACCTAAGATGATAGAATTATTCGGAAAACATGGAAAATGGGTCTGGGAAGTGGCCCATGGGCTAGATAAAAGACCTGTAAGGGAATATTATAACAGAAAATCTATTGGTAAGGAACGAACTTTTCATCAAGATACCGATGATATCAATAATGTTTTGACGACTTTAGAAACTCTTGCTGAGAGAATCCATGAAAAATTAAGAAAACATAATATATTATACAGAACAGTTACGGTAAAAATTAGATTTGAAGGATTTGAAACTTTCACAAGAAGTAGATCCGTCCCACATCCTATTCAAGATGAAAAACAGGCCATGGGAATTGCTTCCGACCTCCTTAGGGAGTTTTTAAATGAAGAGAGAAAAGTCCGTCTTGTCGGAATTAGGTTTTCTAATTTGCATAAAAATGAAACTAAGAAACAAACAACTATTTTGAATTATGTTTGTCGGTGAATTATCCCAAACTCTTCCCTTAAGTCTTCAAGTGAGATATTAGTAAATTAAAACGTCAGTATTACTGATTTGGACGATATCACTATCTGAGAGCGGTTTCTACTCAACTCGTCTCATAAAAGAAGGATATGAGTGGTAGTTCACTCTAGTAACCACAGAGATATCAAAAAGAATATATTGATGTGCATTTAGAATGAGACAGTGCAGTTGAGATAGGCCTCTCTTCTTCTCCTGACGCTATAAGGACCTCTTTGACACCACCTTCTAATGCTTCAGTGGCAGCATAGATTTTTTTCTTCATTCCAGCTCCTATTTTGTCTAATATATTTTTTGCATCCGCCAGAGATAATTCTGGAACTGTTTTGTTATCGATAAGGACGCCTGGAACGTCAGTAAACAAGATTAATTTTTCGGCTGGAATTGCTGCCGCGACACTAGCTGCCGCTCTATCTCCATCAACGTTGAGAGGTTCAAAATTTTCACTAACTGCTATTGGAGCGATTACAGGGACATAACCGTGGTCAAGTAACAAGTTAAGTAGATCTGTGTTGATTTTATTAATTTTTCCGGTATAGTCACCATCAATGATCCTTTTTCGGCCAGTCTTTTCATCAATTATTTTTATTCTGTCTTTCCTCTTTGCACCCATTATAAGGCCATCTACTCCTGTCAATCCAATTGCTTGAACACCTCGTGTTTGCAACATAAGGACTAGATTTTTGTTTATCTTACTCATTCCCATTAAAAAAATTTGAATTGTTTCTTCATCCGTGTAGCGACTTCTAAAACCACTAACTGACATTACAAATTTCTGTTCTTTACCCATAGAATTTGCAATTCTTGTGACTTCATTAGCACCACCGTGAACAAAGATGAATTTTTCACCTTTGCCAAGTTCGCTTATATCAGCCACAACATTGGGAAAGCCAGTGTGTAATATACTACCTCCCAGTTTGATAACAATTACCATTTCAGACAAACCTCAAAATAGCAGGAGTATTAATTATGATTAGCAGATCAAATTGGGTGGAACCCTGGAAAATCAAGTCCTGTTTTCTCATCAATTCCCAGCATTACATTAAAACTTTGGACCGCTGAGCCTGACGCTCCTTTCATTAGATTATCAATAGCAGAAAGTATCACCAAACGAGGCAAATGTACATCCAATTCAAATCCTAGGTCACAAAAGTTGGTTCCAACTATCACCTTTGGATCGGGAAATCGATAAATTCCTTTCCTATCCCGCACTAATCTAACAAAGTATTCATTTTGGTAGAATTCTCGGAACATTTGCCAGATATCTTTTTCAGCAATTGGTTGATCGTCTGATAGCCATACATGGATTGTAGCCAATATTCCTCGGACTATATCAACTGCATGATTAGACAAGGCAATTTTAACTGGCTTTTTAGCTATTTTCGATAGTTCTTGCTCTATCTCGACAGTATGTCTGTGATTTGTAGGTTTATATGCCCTCACAACACCAGATCTTTCAGGATGATGACTTGAACTTGAAGGAGAATCACCAGCAGCGGATGATCCAATCTTTGTGTCTACAATAATGTTTTCCAAATTAAAGGCCTCATATTTAACAATCGGTGCGAGGCCAAATATTCCACTTGTTGCAAGGCAACCTGGACATGCCACTAAATCAGCGTTTTTTATTTCTTCTCGATTTATTTCAGGAATTCCATATGCTGATTTTTCTAGTAGATCAATTCTAGGATGTTCGTAGTCGTAATATACAGGATATAATTCAGGATTTTTAAGCCTAAAATCTGCAGACATGTCTAGTATTTTTACACCCATATCAAGCAGCTCAGGTGTTATATCTTTAGATATTCCATGGGGGACTGCTGTAAACACAAAATCGCATTCATCACCAATTTTTGAAAGATTTACACCACTAAATTTGAGTCTAGATATTCCTCTTAAATTGGGATGGACTCTTTGAACATACTCTCCTTGATATCTGCGGGAGGTTATGACTTTGACTTCGGCTTCAGGGTGGAATAGCAAAAGTCTCAAAAGCTCTGAGCCAGTATAACCTGCAGCTCCAATAATTCCTACATCTACCAAATTATTCACGTTCCTATCTCTTTGCTTCTTCAATAGCATAATCAACTATTAATCCGGCAACATCTACTCCTGTAACTCTCATGGTGTTTTGGAATTCAACGGTGTGATTTACCTCATGTACTAATAAACCTTCTTCTGGGCTCTCCATAATATCTACGCCTAAAATCCCGCCTCCAACCGCTTCGGCGGCTGCAAGACTGAGCTCCTCAAGCTCAGGTGTTATTTCACATGGTTCAGCGCGGCCGCCTCGTGATGTATTTGTCCTCCATTCATTATCCCTAGCAATGACACGATAAATACCAACAGGAACTTCATTGCCAAGAACGAATGTACGGATGTCTCGATTCGGAATATCAACTTTCTCTTGAAGATAAAAAATCCGGTGAATGGGATAAGTTTCGGCCATGTGTACTCTATCTTCTAGAATGGCTTGTGCTGCAATTTCATCCTTTATTAGCGCGATAAGTCGTCCCCAAGATCCAAGAAGCGGCTTGGTTATAGCTGGATAACCCAATGCGTCTAATGCATTTTGAGCAGACTCCATTGAAAAAGCTACTTTGGTTTTTGGAGTGGGGATTCCTGCCCTAGCCAGAGCGAGCGTCGTTAATAGTTTGTCGCCGCAAACCCTAGAAACGTCATAGGAGTTTATAACTGTGTTTCCCTTGTTTTCGAGGATCACTGAGGCATAAAGCCCTCTGAAAAAACTGATACATCTTTGTAAGAAGGTGTTGCACCCTTCAGGTTGGATTTCTGTTGCATCGGAGGCATCTAAGAAGATTTTCCTCGTATCTACTATTTTCAGATCGGCGTTTCTTTCTTTTGCCGCCCTTGCTATTTCCTTTTCATACCATCTGATTCTATCAACTAGAAGCCCTATGTTAACCATAATTGATCACTAAAAACAGTTCAAGGCACCCTTTCTATAAAACTTTTTTTATTCAGCAAAAAAATCTGGAAAAGCATTATAAGAAAATTCATGTGGAAATCACGAATTC
>JAECRX010000055.1 GCA_016292335.1 Candidatus Sifarchaeum subterraneum
GATATAGGAATAGCAATGGGAGTAACAGGCACCGATATTGCTAAAGAAGCGGCTGATGTCGTTTTGCAAGACGAAAGATTTGAGGCTGTTGTTGATGGCATAGATCAAGGTAGACATATCTTTAATAATTTTAGGCGCGTGGCACTCTATTTACTTTCCACCAATATAGGTGAGGATTTACTCCTCATTTTAACATTAGCGATATTCCTCCATCCAATATTGCTTTTACCTGTTCAGATATTATGGATCAATCTTGCTACAGACGGATTTCTAGATATTTCACTTGCCATGGAGCCAAAGGAGGAAGGATTACTGGAAAAACCGCCGAGGTCACTTGATCAGCGAATATTATCAAAGGATACTATTAAATTGGGACTATTCTATGCCATTATAATGGTAGTAGGTAGCCTAACGGTTTATCTTATGTTCCAAGATACTGTTGCTGCAAAGATAAGAACTGCAATTTTTGTCGTATTGATAATCTTTCAATGGTTTAATGCTTTCAATTGTCGGTCTCATAACAAATCAGTATTTTCAGTAGGGATCTTTAAAAACAAAATTCTGTGGCTTTTCTTGGTTATTGACATTCTTCTTGTCGCTATTTTGTTCATAGTTCCTCCATTAACCCTCGCTTTTGATATAGTACCGCTTGGAATCAGGGACTGGATTGTTATAACACTTGTAGGTTCCAGTATTTGGATCGTCGACGAGATTAGAAAAAAACTACGATTATTTACAGTGCAAGATTGATTTTCAATCTTCATTTTAAAAGGTATTTTTTTGTTGTATGTAGAGTAGAAAAGAAATAATCGAAAACATGGATAAATTCTAAGGTTCATGACGAAATGGCGATGAAAGAAATTGCCGAATACTTCATAGAAGTCAGTAAAGGTGCACCGATTCGTGCTCATGAAATTAGAACGGGTAGTAATGGTTTTTTAAAAGACAATTATGATATGTGGTTTTGGTTATTTTATAGCGTAATGGATAGAAGGGCAAATGCCAGTACGTTTGTTATAGCAAAGATGGCACTCGAAGAGAGAGATCTATTTATACCAGAACGAATTACAAATCTTATAGAAGAGAAAGGAGAAGCGTTTGCTCGTGTAAAGATCACTAAAATTTTGAACAATGCCGAATTCCCTCTAATATATGAAAGGAATTGGGGAAAAGAGGCGTTTTCCAAGAGTATTTGTGATGCTGCATTTCTTATGAAACAATATAATTACAGATTTGAGAGATTTAACCAACATCATATTTGGCTCAATGAATACAATATGGAGCAGGCATGTACATCTTTATGGAACGAAATTAATGAGAAAATATATGGTGCAGGACCAAGGATAGCAAGTCAATTCATCAGAGGTATGGTATTAAAAGGTCCGTGGAAGTTATCTCTAAATGATGATCGGTTTTTAGAAAAGAATAAATTTAACGTTGAATTTGCAGGACTTACTCGTTTAAGACTAATTAGGGACGAGAAAAGCTTCTATGAGGAGCTTGGAAGATTTGCCGATAAATACCTCGATGGTAACCGCGCCATAATTAGCCATGTACTTTGGTACATCCGTAAAAGATTTTGCTACAGGTCACCTTTATGTGATGAATGCAAAATCGCGGGTTACTGTTGTTATTTCTTAGAAAAATTTCCAACAAAATTCTTTGATAAACGAGAGTCATATCTCGGAAAAAAGAGCAAAGATAAAAAGATACATGAAAACCAAGACACGTTAGATGAATATTTAATTCAGGAGTGAGACTGCTATCGATTGGATCTGATTTTGAATAAAATTGTATTTAATCTGTCTGTTTTACTGTTTCTGATCTTAATGTTTCAAAATAAGGCAGTAATCTTTTAATGCGATAACCTCATAGTGAAATATCTAAAAGCATCTATTCTCAAATGAATTTTCAATAATTTAATTGGTATATCAATACGGTTTTGGTTTCAAATTGAAAATATAAGCCTTAAAAATACTTTTCCGGGTATAACCTTCCCAGGAGCAGAATGAGAAAAATTATTTGATGAATGCTAAGACTCGATTGAAACACTTTTACGCCTCCACGTCAATCATGACTTCAGCGAATTCTAAGATCGCATTTCTCAATCGTAAGGTTTTTTACCTGTTCTCTTTTTTAATAAATTATGAAACATAAGGATTCAGAAATAACAAATTCGAATTCAAGCCATATAGACTTTTTCCTTGGTCTTTCATTTAGTAATATCAGCAAATTTCACAAATTTGGCGCAGGTGTAGTAGGCGTACTTCTTTTAGATTCTGAGAATTTAGAGAAGTTGCGTAATATACCAAAGCTTGAGTCATTTCCTGAAAAAGGAACTAAAGATAAGTTACAACCCTATGTTTCAAAAATCCATAATTCTGCTGAAGAACTAGAATTTATCATCAACAAAAAAAGGATTGAAAAACCCGAAGTTTATATTTTTGATAAATACTTAAATCTAATTAAACGTATCAAAGGTCGTTTAAATAAATCGTTACTGAAATTTTTTTCTAAAATTGTTTGCGTAGAAATCAATAACCCTTACATTGGCGGATTTTGGAAGCCTCGTGCGGAAATACCAAAAGATTTCCAAGAAAAAATTAAAAAGTTGACTCCAGAAGCAAAAATATTGACTTCAAGGGATAGTCCTGATTCAGAGTTTTCAATACTCCATTTAGCTCGCATTTGTGTGAGATATAAGTATTTAGAACTTAAGAGTAAGACACCTGTTTTCATTCATAATCAAGTACGACGTACAAATAATTTATTTCAAATTCATAGAGTAAAGTGGAACAATAGTGACATTGAAGAGTATACTGGTTTTAATGTCGGATATCCAAGACTAATTGTACACTATAAAAATGAGCCTTTTTTCTCCTCAATTGATTTAAAGTTAGGAAAGCGCATATTATTAAAAAAGATTGAAAAATTCTGTAAAGGTTTCTCATATACAGATGTTTTTGGTTGTGAAAATTCAAACGCACAATATCCCTTCGGGAAAATTGTCTATGGCTCGAAAGAGTTGTGTTTTGATTGTTCTTCTGCTCATCCTGAACGATTTTGTATTTTTGGAGTCCCTCAGTGTGATTGTGTGAATCTCTGTGAGAATAAGGTATTTGCTGGAACTTATTGTCTCCAATATCATGGTCTTTATGCGTTTCAAGAAAAAGACCAAATTCGTGTCGGAAAATCAACATTAAATAGGCTTCTTGGAAGAGTTTTGGAACATGGTGCCGGGGAAGCTGTAGTCATATATCCCTTCTCTTCCTTATGTAAAGTCAGCAATATTGAAAAAAGTTTAACAAGCCTTCTTAATCACAAATTTTCATTTCCCAAAATTGGAGCCCAAAAGGCTTCGCTCCGTTCTATATCCAAAGAAGAAAAAATAAATGAATACAAAAGGAATTGGGAAAAGACTTCAAATGTCTTAGATAATTTAATAGAGTTTTTGAAAGATAGGATTCACGAGACAACCGATATAAGTCTCGCA
Organism: Candidatus Sifarchaeum subterraneum; assembly: GCA_016292335.1. Lineage (GTDB taxonomy): Archaea > Asgardarchaeota > Sifarchaeia > Sifarchaeales > Sifarchaeaceae > Sifarchaeum > Sifarchaeum subterraneum. Next base: position 3,494 of record JAECRX010000055.1, read on the forward strand.
GAGGTCTTAACTATCAAAAAAATCAATCTATTAAGAAATTATAAAAAACCATCAGATATAGAACTATTCGAATTTAATGATTCTCAAAGTATAAATGGAGAGATTGTCGGGTATAGAGGAACCTTTCTATTTTTAAATACACACGAAATTATAGATTTAAGAAACTTTTATGGATACGTTGTTGAGGTGGATTAATGGTTAAATTCAATGTCGAACTATTTCCCTTAAATCAAGAGTCAATAGAAAGTCTAGAAGGAAAGACAATAAATCTAATCAAATATGTAGCCTATTTTGAAAAAGATGCTCGTTTTGTTCTTCAAGAGCAAAGAAATCGATATTTACATCTTTTGATACAAATAGAACAAAATGGAGGCACTATAGGAAGTTTAGTTGAGGAAAAGGACGGATTTAAGATTCTTCTTCTAGATGAGCCTAAGAAGAAACAATATTATGCATTCGGAAATGATGATATTGATGATTTTTTGATGGAAATTGAGAAAGAGGCTGAATATGAGTTAGATCCGTTTCATAAAGATTTTGGTGTTTTTTCAGATATTCTTAGAAAAATAATTTTTAACAGACTTAACGAAAAAGGATATTCTATTGAAGGCGGAACTGCACTTAAAAAAGATGAAATATTGAGCAATGTACGTACAAAAAACAAAATAGAAGAACATCCTTTATTGAAATATCATTCCACATATCAAAGTTTTAGATTTAGGCTACGAAACATTTCTAACCAAATCTACTTACAAGTAATTCCAGAAGTCACGTTATATTATGAACGTTCGTTAGCTCTCTTAATTAGCGACGATGGATATAATGTAGACTCAGTAGTTGATTATTTTCCTAATGTCCGACTTGAGACCGGAAGATCTGCAAATTTGATAACGGTGATTAAAGATTTATTTCCGTACACACCTATTCCAAGAGAGACAAGTCTAGCATTTAACGGACGCAATTTTCATGAATTTCAGAAAAAGGTATATAAGGATCTTCGGGAGGCTAATCCCTTTTCACCGATGGTTATCGTTAAACCTAGTGGACGAGGAGGCAGTAAATGGTTTTTTAGTTCAGATTTAGTTTTTCCATCATTGACCTATCGAGACTATGCTCGATATCACCCAAAATATTTTGGTGACTTAGTTAGCGCATTAAAGGCTAGAAGTCCTGAAAGAAATAAGATGATTAGAGCTGTAATAGATGAATTAGATGATCTGGACGTCTTTGGCATTCCAATATCGTTCATTAGAGCGGGTTACAGCCGAAATGAATCTTCAGTAAGCATTGGATACTCTAATCTTTTACAGAGGCGTAATCTCCCCTCTTTGATAAAATTTGAAACTCCATCCATTCTTATGAGACAAAAATATAATGATCAAGATAAAAAAATTACGACAGAACCTTTTGAGATCCATGCTAAGGGTGCAGGGAAGTATAAGCCATTTGTTAATTCACTTCTTTCAAATGATGATCTAGCTCCGTTAGGTCCAATCCCTTCTAAATTTAGAATTTTTGTCACATACGAAAAAATCTTGCGTCAAGAATTCGAAGAATTTAAAAAGGCATTTACTAATGGAGTAGAGGATTACAGAGGTTTTAAGGAGACCTTTTGCACCGATTTAGAATGGAAAGAGGACTCAATTAGAAGTTTCATAGATGAAACTGAGGGAATTCTATCTGCTGAGTACAAAAAAACTGTAAGAAGTTTGTCCGACGGATTTGATTGTGTAGTTCTATTGATGAATAAGAATAGAAGAAGATATTATTTACTTTCCTACGTTGAGCCAAAAAAAGCTATCTTAGAAAAAGGAATTCCAGTTCAGATACTACTCCACGATAGACGAGTGGATTATGAAGACTTGACAATCAAATGCAAACAACCAGAGTTTCTTTTTAATTTTGGTTTAAATATTCTAGAAAAAGCGGGTGTTAGAGTTTTTAAAATTGGCCCTTCGACAAAAAAGTGTTTTCTTCCCTCATCAGTCGTCATTGGATACAATATAACTCGGATAATTCCTAAGAGAGAGCATTCAATTCAAAAAAAAGAAATACTAGAGAAAATTCCGGCAACCATTCCCCTTGTAGTTCCATTAATCATAATTGGACAAGAAGATGAAATTAGATTTATGAAAAAATATGAACCATCAACAGAGGTATCTTTATTTGAGGAATTTGGTCAAGAAATTTTTGATCAAATCCCCTCCGATATTCAGAATATTATTATTCACAAGGATGGACCATTTACAGATAGGGAATTACACGATCTCGAAAGTTTTACTTTGAATGAAAAGAGAATAGTACCAATATCTATTGTTAGAAGTCAGACTCCACGATTTACCATCGGTGAAGAGGCTCCACGTGCAGGTTATGTTATAAAAATGACGAATAGCGAATTTATAATGACCACTACAATGGTAGGACGCTCTAAAGTGGAAGTCTTTGGATGGCCTAGGCCAATATGGATACGCTTTCATGATCAAGATATCAAACAAAAGTACCCTTTGAATGATAAGGAACGTTTACAAGTACTCTTTCAAATATTCTGTATGACAAAACTTCATGCAGGGGCTCTAAAACCAACGAGGCTACCAATTTCAATCCATTATCCTAACATGATTTCTAAATTACTTAGAAAAATATCAGATCCCGATGCAAAATTTCTAGACGAATTTGTTAAAGTATCGGTGCATGAAACTATCAAGATGATATGGCTATAGGTGCTTAAGCGGTGGGTGGTCTTCAACCTAAAAAAGGAATAACTTTTGAAGTTAAAGTAGTAGCCTATCTACTAACCTCTGAATATGATTTTGATTCTTTTAAATTAGATCTTAGAGAGCCAATAGAGTTTGATATATATCTAAACCCCTATCCACGTGAATATACTTCCTTTGATATAGAAGTGGACCTTGATATCTACTTTAAATCAAAGAGAAGTACACAATTTCTCTTCGAGTGCAAGGCTGGCGATAGATCAACAATTGGTCCCAAATCTGGTGGTTTCATTGATGCATTAAGTAAGTTTTACGCACTCAAAAAATATCGCGATGCTGAGGAAAAGAGAGGATTTCCTGTACAGTTTGTATTTGCAACAAATATGAATCCCCGAAAAATAATTAGTTTTATCCAAAATCCTACAAAAGACCTAATTAAAACCATAAAATTAAAACTAACAAGAGAATTACAGAAGAAAGGTGCAATACTAAAAACAAATTCTATTAACGTAGAAGAGCTCAGCAATTTTATTCGTTCTATCTTTGTGATTTATCTATCCGAGAAGAAGTTTGATTCAGTGGAGGACAATTTTAAATTTGCTGAAAATATCAAAAAGGTATTAGATAAAGTAAAATCAAAAAAGAAGTCTCCTATACATGGTGTCAGTCCATATGTCTCTATAGAGGATGCGTTCGATATTTATGTTGGAAGAATTAAAAATCTACGGGAGAAAGACCTTGAAAATATTAAAGTAGAACAAATTATGGACGTCTATATTGGTTTTGATGTCTCCCTTGAGGACACTATTGATTTAATAAGGCGACAAATTGAGCAAAATATTGCTTGTAGAGAACTTTCTCTAAAAGAGTTCAATCTTAGTGTACAATTAATTAATAAGACTCTAAACGCACTAGATGTTTATGGTCCCCTCACAAAATTGGTTAACAGTCTCTTACCTGACTATAGGGTCTTTATCTACTCTGATCTAGAAAACTTTTTGTTATATAACCCAAAAATAATTGCAAAAATTGTTTCAGAATCTAGATTTTTCGAAAGAAATGGTTTTGACCTTAATAAAATTAAAAATAAAGCAGGAATCAAAATAAGCGCTGATGTATTAATAGAGGTCGCTATAGATTCATATGCTGTTGAGAAAGGTCACAGATTGAGTCCAAGAAAATTTATATTGGAACTGGATTAACATGAACTTTATAAAATAAATTTTATTCAGAGTTATTTGTTACTATTCTTGGTAGACAAAAATCTAGATTCTTGATTTCTCCTTTCACGCTATTCATGTTTAACCGATCAATTTGAGAAATATCTATCTGATAATAGTAAGTAGAGAGCTACAATTATCGGCAAGAACTGGAACCGTTATTACATATTGACAAACTACTCTATCAATTCTTTGAGGGCTGCTCACTTATTGGTTTGCTTTTTTATTTTAAAATGTTTAAAATTAAGCTTGAAACACAAAAATCGCACCAAACCAACCAAACCTCTAGGTAAAAGAATTCACAAAACAATATCAAGATTTGCTCTGCCATAAGTCAATTGCGTGAAATCAATATTTATGCTGAATTTAGTGGGGTTATCAAAGATTTTCCAACTATAGTTTTAAACCCATACGCAAAAAGAAAATGCAACGAAGCAATAGGAAAAATGGCACAAGCATTATTCAAGTATCCTGATTGGATATACTAACACCCTATAATTTCTAGATTTGTAAGCATAAA
>JAECRX010000299.1 GCA_016292335.1 Candidatus Sifarchaeum subterraneum
GTCTTCTCCTTCTCCAATACCTCCTTCGGTGCACTCATCCAACCACCTCCCTACAAAAAAAATATCTTTACATTCCCCCTTACAAGGTTTTGATGACTTGGAGGAGGTTTATAAAATTGTTGGTGCAAAGAAAGCAAAGAGAGGGGGTCTCCCTCTTGACCATCGCTTTCAACTCAGCTTTCTCATCTGGCACAAATTTTTCGGGAAAAAAGACACCATTATTTTTTTAATGGATATTTTTTAATATTCATTTGAGGTATATCAACAGATTAAAAACCTCTAAGAAACTATATCTAAAAAGGAGGCAATTATTTGAAGGATTCAGAAAAGAGCAACCCCTCAAAGAAAGCAGTTGTCGTCATAGACATGCTAAATGATTTTATACTCGAAGGAGCTCCATTAGAAGTTTCAAAAGGGAGGGATATCGTTCCAAATATAGAAAAACTGGTAAATAAAGCACATGAAAGGAATATTCAGATTATTTATTTGTGTGATAACCATATGCCAAACGATCCTGAATTTGAGAGTTGGCCTGGGCATTGCGTCAAAGAAACGGAAGGAGCAAAAATTATCGGTGAATTAACACCGAAGGAGGGTGATATCGTTATTCCCAAGAGGCGATATTCTGGCTTTTTTGGAACAGACCTAGATTTGCATCTTAGGGAGAATGGAATCGATACAGTATTTCTAACAGGTGTCTGTACAGATATCTGTGTTTATTTCACTTCGGTAGATGCATTTCAGCGTGGATACAAAGTAAATGTAGTGGAAGATGCAACAGCTACATTGACTGATGAAGCACATAATTTCTCCATAAAACAAGTAAAAAATTTGCAAATGGGAACTGTTTTAACGACAGAAGAAGCATTAGATCTGCTGTAGGTAATCTTAGATTATCGTCCATTAAGCGGGAATATATCTAAAAACCGCTAATTAGGAAGAATCACTTTCTTCCTATGATTTTTACGCCCTCAATTCGTAACGGAGGGATCGGTCCAATAAATGTTTTTTTCGGTTCTTTACCGATTCCAGTTACATTTTTCATCCAGTCTAAAGTATTTCCTGAAACCATGGTGCCGATCAGAGGTGTTGTGATCTCACCATGTTCAATAAGAAAGCCTTGTTTTATTGTTCCACTAATCATGCCATTTTGAGGGCGAAAATTTCCCGATATCCTTCCAATATAAATCCCATAATCTATTTCATCAATTAATTCTTCTTTTGTTTTCGAACCAAGTCCCACAATTAGATTTGTAACTCCGACACGAGGAGGAGTCAAGTAGCTTGCTCTGCTTGCATGCCCAGTTGATTCTTTTCCTTCTCTGAAGGCAGTAAAACAATTATAAGTATATGCCTTTAGTTCTCCCTTTGTTAATATTTTTGTTCTTTGTGGTGGAGTCCCCTCACCATCAAAAGAGGTGCTATTAAGACCGCCATCGATGACGCCATGATCTTCAATTGATAAGAGTTCAGATGCGACTTTCTGGCCAATTTTTCCCTCAAAGGGACTACTTTTCTTTTGGATGTTTTCGCTGTTGATCCCATAGGAAATGGTGCCAAGAATTTCGCGTGTTGCATTAGGATCTAATAAAATTTCACATTCCCTTGATTCTGGCTCTTTAGCACCTAATCCTCTAATGGTTAAGTCTTTTATTCGTATAGCTAATTCAACTGGATCTATATTATATTTTCTACTAGCCTCATAATCGAATGCGAAGCTTCCGATATCTTCATCGGTCCTAGCAAAGCACATAAGTAATAAGACTATGTAAGTAGACTTTTCTTCATAGAAAATATCATTTGAATTTAACAAGATGGTTTCGACATCCATAATATGGACTGATCCCGTATCTACTTGTACCCTCTTATCCTCTCTCACAGTATTAAGCATTACTAAAGCAAGTTCTACAGCTTCTTCAGCTGAAATATTACTAATTTTTGGATCGTAGATTTCTTTCACAGGGGGTAATTTTTTAGGGGTTGGCAGCCCCTCCCAAAAATCATAAGATTGGCTAATTTTTGCTATATCTAAGGATTTTGATGCTGTTTCGAGAATAATATGTGATTCAAATTGATTTGTGTAGGAATATCCCATTGCCCTATTTTTTATTGTCCTGAATCCCACACCGTGTGTTTTTTGTTGTTTCTCATTAATTATTTCGTTTTTTTCTATTCTTACATTTAAATTATTTGCTTTAGAATAAAAAGCTTCAATTTCATTAGCACCTTTTCTTAATGTCTTTTTCATTGCATCTTCAATATAACTGACATAATCTGCTTCTTGCATGTTATTCGCCACCAATTTTCATTCGCGTACGAAGATGAGGGCCACCCAAGTCAACCCACATGGATTGAATCTTTCCGCATCTTCCCCCCTCTCGCCCCATTGTAAAGTCTTTACCCAAAGCATCAATATCCAACATGACTTGTATTGCATTTCCACTTATTGTTGCTCCCCTAAACGGTACTCCAATTTCACCATTTTCTAGAAAATATCCTTCTTGAATTCCAAACATAAATTCGCCATTAGAGTCAGCCTGACCCCCCATTGAACCTTTCAAATATACACCATCCTTAGTGTCCTCAATTAGTTCTTCAAAAGACCAATCTCCTGGCAAAATGGCTGTATTTCTCATTCTTATCAGGGGGTCTTGTGCATAAGATTGGGCTCTTGCATTTCCCGTTGGTTCTACGCCAAAAATTTTAGCGGTTTCACGATTATGAAGGTATGATTCTAAATAACCGTTCTTGACGACCATTGTTGACTGACTAGGGACTCCTTCATCATCATATTTGAAACTTCCTAATGCTCCTTCAGTTAATCCTTCATCTATCAGAGAAACATTTTCTGCAGCCATTTGTTCTCCTATCTTATCTTTTAAAATTGACCCTGAAATTACAAAGTCTGCCTCAGCACAATGTCCAAAAGCTTCATGTGCCAAAAGTCCGACAATCCCAGGGTCAATAATTACAGTAAATTCTCCAGCGGGGGCTAATCTTGCTTTTAAAAGTTTTGTTGCACGCTCGGCAACTATTCTAGCCAATTGTTCCGGCTCAAATTCATCAAAAATTTCAAAACCAACTGTTCCTGCAATGGATTCACTTGCAGGAGAAATTAAGTTGCCATCTTTTGCAACGGCAAAAATAGAGGCTTCCGTTCGAGTGATTTTTTCGGTAAAGTTTGTACCTTCCGAATTTATGTATGTTTTTTCAACAGTATGGCTGTCCAAATTTACACTACAAGACGTGATTCTGTCGCTATGATCAAATACTGTTTCATCCATTCTTTTGATAATACTTACTTTTTCTTCAGTATTCACTTTCGTAGGATCTTTTTTTACGGGCAAAATGACATTATCTTCAATTATTTTTGTCTCAGCGAGTTCAATTTTCTGTCTTTTGCTTTTTTCAGATCCTTTTGCAAGGGAGACCGCACTTTTCACCATTGAGAAAAGTGATTCTTTTGTCAGAATTTCGGTGACCGCAAATCCCCAACTACCGTTGTATAATGCTCTTGCACAACACCCTGAGATGTTTCCCTCACTTATTCTTTTGATTTCTCCATTTTCTAAAGCTACTTCGAAATCTACAATGTTTTCACATCTTATTTCAAGGAAATCTGTTAATTTTTGACCGTAATCTATCGTTTTTGTCAATAAATCATACATTATTAAGCCTCTCCACACCCTCTTATTAAAATGGAATTTTTAGCATTTTTGATAAAAATTTGAAGGTTTACTGATATTTTCTTGTTTGAATTTTATTCTGCTAAAAGCAGTAACTTAAAACTGATATTTTAACTAAGATTGGAAAAAATTCTTTAGTAAATATCCCTTTATTAATATAATATTTCCAATTATAATCCAGAAAGATATTTTGCAAGTTTTCTTACTGTAATCAGTTCTTTAGGCACATTCCATTTAGATAGACCAAGAGTTAATCGGATTATTTGAGGTGGTTTTAATCTAGCTTTGGACAACATTTCAATATTTGATAAGATATCCGGTGTGAAAGTATCGCCCACTATTTTCCCATCGTTCATGACAATTACTCTTTCAGCGCATTCAGCTACTAAGGCTAAATTGTGAGAAATTAAGACAATACTTCTTTGTATAGATTCATATTCTTTTATAATTTCTATAAGTTTTTTAATCCCCCAGTAGTCTTGTCCTGTTTCAGGTTCATCGATGATAATTACTTGAGGATCCATAGCTAAGACCGATGCTATGCAAAGTAATTTTCTTTCTGAAAAAATCAAATCGTAGGGGTGAGTGTCTTTCTTATTCAATAGACCTACCATTTTAAGAGAATTTTCAACATTACTATCAATTTCTTCTTTGCTGAATCTTAAATTTTTAGGACCAAATGCAACTTCATCCCAAAGATTTGAGGAAAATATTTGATCAGCTGGATTCTGAAAAACATATCCTACTATTTTAGCAAGGCGACTAACTGCATGTTCCTTGGCATTCAGGCCATTGACAAGCACTTCTCCTGATGTGGCTTTTAGCAGTCCATTAAAATGTTTTACAAGAGTGGTTTTTCCAGCTCCATTTCGTCCGATAATTGCAAGGACTTCCCCTTTAAAAATATTAAGATTTATTCCCTTCAATGCCTCATAGCCAGATGGGTATGAAAAATGTAGATCCCTTATTTTTATGATTGGTTCTTCTTTCTCATTTTTTATTTGATCCATGTTTCTTCACCAGAAAAATATTCTTTTGATCTCTTTCAAGGCTTCATCTTCAGTTAGTGGGTATTCTTTATCCCATTTACCCTCCTTTTTCAGTAAATGGGCTAGCTCAGTTACTTGAAGTGGTATAACCCCCGTATTCTCCAAATATTCTATATCAGTAAATATTTCTCTAGGACTCCCATCTGCTACTATCTTGCCGGCTTCCATGACTAAAATTCGATCTGCAAAATTTGCCAAGATCTCTGTATTGTTTTCAACAAGGATTACAGTCTTTCCAAATTTCTTATTTAATTCTCCTACAATTGATGCGACCTCTTCTACCCCCATTGGATCAAGCTGGGCAAAGGGTTCATCTAAAATAAAGATATCAGGTTCCATAGCGAGTACTGTAGCTATTGCTAGTCTTTGTTGTTCTCCTCCAGATAATTCGAAAGGCGATCTTTCCTCGAAACCAGACAGGCCTACATCTATCAATGCCTTGCTTATTCTCTCAAGGATCTCCTCCCTAGGTACCCCAAGATTTTGTAACCCAAAAGCAACTTCTTCTTCAACAGTTAATCCAGACCCAGATAATTGTGCTCTAGGATCTTGAAAAATCATCCCTATTTTGAGTGAAAGATCAGCTATAGGATGTTCCATGGTATTTAAACCATCAACCACCACGGATCCTGTCATTTTTCCTCCTATCAGGTGGGGAATTAATCCATTCAGTGTTAAAGAGAAAGTAGTCTTTCCAGCTCCACATGGTCCCACAATGCCTGTAAATGAACCTTTGTCAATATTTACGGTGATTCCTTTCAATACTTTCGCTTCGAAACCTGGGTAACTGTAATAGAGATCTGAAATCTCAATGAGAGACATAGTTAAAACCCTTTAAAGAAAATGTTATTAATGAACCAGTCCGGTAATTCAAAAACTTTTCTACAGTCCAACTCCTTGAAATTTAACCCATATATACATGCCCTTGTGATCGAAGGCGGCTTGACGAAACATACAAACCGATGGATAAATGTATCATGCTTCGAGTATGAAAAGCTGCGAAAAATAGGGCAGTATGAAGTTTTACCATGAATAAAGAAAGAATTAGCTAAAAAAATACCCTAATATATCCGGATTTATAGAGGGACTATTCAAGAAATACATCTATGGATTTTACATGTATGCCAAAGACCAGCTAAAAAAGACAAAGGCGCTAGCCGGTTACATCGAGAGATATACCCGCCATCCAGCGATCACCAATGCACGAATAATCCAATATAGGGGCGAATTCGTGACATCCAGGTATGAAAGAAGCAAAGAAATAAAAAAATGAATGGAGAAGGGCGTAAAAGGCCATTCTTCCTGTATGGTACTCCAATCCGAGGCAACTGATATGAAAGATACTATAATCGGCTAACTGTTAACACCCTTGGGTATTTGATGACCTCCAGCCACATCCGGTAGACACGCTTATCGTGGATTGGGCCCTTTGACGACCTCTAGCTCAGGATGGGCGGACCACTCGGTGAAACTGCCCTCGTATAACCTCACCCGAGGATAGTCGAGCAGATGCTTGAAGATGGTATATTCGTTTGTTGCCTCCCGCCCAGTTCCGCAGCTGCAGATGACGAGTTTGTCCCGCGTCGCCCCTGCTTCCTCCGCCAGCGCTTTGATTTCGTCCACTGGTTTGAGCTCTGCCTTGTTTTCGGCGGTCATGAGTCTGGCCCAAGGTAGGTTGACGGCACCAGGTATGTGCCCGTTTCTGATCCACGGACCCGCCTCGCCCGTATAGACCTTAGGAGGTCTGGCATCCAATAGAATGGTGTTGGGATCGTCTTTGACCTTCATAAACTCGTCAAGTTTAATGAACATATCTTCATGGAGCTTTGCTTTGAAACTCTTCGGTGTTATATCAGGAAACTTTTGGCTCGTCTCTTTGCCCTCCGCCAGCCACTTATCGAGTCCGCCGTCCAGAAGGTATAGCTCTTGGTGATCCATTCTGAGAAGGGTGTAGGCCATCATGCATTGGTCGAGGCCGTCGCCCCAGCCTCTGAATCCGCCCTTAGCAGTATAAACCACGACAGGCGTCTTGTTGGTTATGCCTTCTCTGCCAAAGATTTGTCCGATAATGTCCGGTGACAGTATAACACCTGGCGTTCCTTTCAGCGGCACTCTCAACGTTTTCTCGGCGAGGTATACAGCCCCAGGTATATGCGTCAAAATGTAATCATGTATGTCAGGTTGAACATCCAGAATTATCATGTCATCGCCTAGATGGTTTGCCAGCCAGTTAGTAGACACCCATTTGAGTCGTCCGAATCCATATGGTTTTTCGTCCGTCTTCATCATTCTATCCTCCATCAATGCATCATAAAAATTAATTCTTTCTCCCAATGCTTTGTATTTCGGTTGTGAAATCAAAGAACCGTAGATATATAAATTGTTCGATATTTCTAAAACTAATTAAGTTATTTGTTTACATTTTTTGTGAGTGAGTTGATGTCTGTCCATAATCATAGATGTCATAGAGAAACTTTTTTTGAATAATCAGATCACTTTAAATTTCTAATTTATTTTCAAAAGTCAATTCAAATCCTCTCTACCATAGAAAACTTAATAGTTACATAGTTTGATTTAATAATTTAAAATCCCA
>JAECRX010000300.1 GCA_016292335.1 Candidatus Sifarchaeum subterraneum
ATCAGTGTTGGATAACCATACCATTCATACATAACTTGACAATATTTTTCAGCAGCCAACTTACTTGCAGCATAGAAGGATCGTGGGTTTAGTGGATGACTTTCATCGATTGGCACATATTTTGGATTACCATAAATTTCTGAAGAGGAAGCATAAATTAAAAAATTATCAAGGTCATTTTTATGTAATGCCATAAGAAGAGTGAAGGTTCCTTTGTCATTTATATCTTGATATTTCCACGGGGAGTCCATCGATTCATCAATAGAAATATAGGCTGCCAAATGGATTATAACATCTGGCTCATATTTATTTAGGATGTTTACTAGAAGATCGAAGTCCCTGACATCCCCTTTAATGAATTTAAAATTGGAGTATTTTTTATCATCTATCTTCAATGTTTTTAACGGCCTGGATAGATTATCTAGTCCAATGATTTCATAATTATCCTTTAATAGCTTGAGTGCCAAATGCGTACCGTAAAAACCACAAACTCCAGTAATTAGAATGCGTTCAGACAATTAGAAACACCGATAAACAAAGTAATAGGCAATTTTTGGATTAAAAAAAGATAAAATATATTTAAACGTTGTTAGGACAAATTCTGGTTTGCCAAGTCCTGATATAATTGGAAAAATTTTTTGGCAGCAATTTCCCAGGTAAATTTCTCTTCAATCTTTTTTCTTGCATTTTTTCCTAGCCTTCTAGAAAATTGGGGATCTGATAAAATATCAATTAAGGCCTTATTAATCTCCTCATGATTTTTTGGAGGGATTATTATTCCATCTTTTCCATTTTCAATGATTTCTGGGATACCTGCTACGTTTGTCGCAACAACAGGTTTTTCACAGGCCATTGCCTCTAATAGAACTTTTGGAAGCCCCTCATAAATACTCGGTAAAATAAAAGCCTCGGAAGCCGAATAAAAGTATGGAAGGATATGGTTTGGAATTTTTCCCTTGAGAATGAAAAAATTTTGCAGGTTGTATTTTCGAATGAGGTCTTTTATAATTTTTAAGTAGATGGTTGACCGGAGCCAACTTGGAATTCCGCCAATCAACAATATGACGGAATCAGGAAATTCTTTTTTCAAATTCTGGGATGCTTTTATCAAGTAGTATAACCCCTTTCTGATTCCCAAATGGCCGACATATAGGATCATTCTTTTGTCTTCGATTCCCAATCTCTCTTTTATGAAATTACTGTTTTTGATGGGTTTAAAGACTTTGGTATTGACACCATTGTGAACAATTTTTATCTTATGTTCCTGAATTTTGTAGTATTCATTAAGTTCGAATGCAATTGATTTACTTACCGCAACTAAAAGATCTGCTCTTTTCCACATCAAATGTTGGCGGATATATGAATTGAGATTCATCAGTCTGTTTTTAATAGCGTATTTTATTGAATACTTATATGGGATAGATCCACAAACTCTACGTGCACCTTCCACAGTATTATGAACATGGATTACCAATGGTTTATTATTTATTAACTTTCTAACAGAAGGATAAACTATGCCCTGGGTAGAATGAGCGTGAACAATGTCAACACCATTTATTTTATTTATTTCAATTAGTTTCTTGATTAAGTTGAGATTATACGGTATATCAATCCTGTGTACAAAAATATCTCCGATTTTTTCTTCTCTAGGTTCATTTTTCCTTCTCTTCGCAATTAAATGAACCTCTATCCCTAACTTACTTTTTTCTAAAGAAAGGTAAAGATGGCTAGGTTCAATTTCATCGGAAATACTCTTTATGGATGGAAATGATCCAAGTAATCTACAAACGACTGTCAATAAATCACCGTCAAAATGCGAAGACATCAAGGAATGTTGACTCTGTATACAAAAATCCCTTCATTTTGGTAAATAACTTCAAATGAATTATCGAAATGAATTCCTTCACAAAGAGTGACATTAATTTGGGTTGTTTGAGTATAATAGTATGTTCTTTTGAAGACTGGTTGGAATACAATGTATTGAAAATCTAAATTTCTTTCTTTAAGAAATTCAATGCTGATTAGGGTATTAGGCTCTATCTTTTCTAAGACAATTTTTCTTAACGATATTGCCTTTAACCATTGGCTGGTTGAATATGCATATCTAAAATTATCTGAAAAAATAAGCATGACTCTTTCTTCCGCTTCAATGTTTTTTTCCATCCATTTACCTGTCTCGTATATTTCTTTTGTAATCGATCCGGCATCGTAAAATTTTCTTTCATACATTGAATCATAAAAATTTGCAGCGTGGGTGTAAGGAGGGGGGATCAATGGGCAAACAAAAGAAAAAATTACTAAAAAAAGTGCTAGATCTGCATGAACTTTGTTCTTGATTTTCAAACCATTTGGCCATTTGACTAAAATTTTATAAAATTCAAGACAACCTGCTCCTACTAATATGGAAACATAAGGAGAGAAGTAAAACAAGTCCTCTCAAAACGAGTGGTTCCACCTGTCATGCCTAAATACGCCAACATCACATAAACTGATAAGTTAATCAAAAAAATAAGCCAAATGGAGATTAACATTCTGTATTTGGAAAATCGAAAATTTTTCACCGATGAAATTATTCCTAACAGACCTAATAGCAAGTAGATAATCCCTTCATATTTCATGAATTTATATCGGTAGTAATCTATTTCGCTTAGTGCACTAGAAAAACCACGTGGAGAGTCGCTTGCAGCAATAAACCATTCTGGTCTGGTGTAGTATATCCAAGCGGATGTCATCAAGATAATGCTAAAGCAAATTGCTGAAAAATTTATGATGAAAAGATCTTTAAGCATATTCTTGGTGAGTTTTTTATTTTTGACGCTCTCAAGAATAATAAAAATGAGTGATATCGATGCGGCGTAGATCGGCAAGTGTGTTACGTATATTAAAAATGCTGTAAGAAAGGCGGGGAGGTAATATTCTCTTTTATTATTTATCCATATTCTAAAAATCGATAAGATGAAAATTTGAGTCAATAAATTCCCCATAAATCCTGAATGAAATCCGGAAAGCCAATTTAATCTGATTCCAGCGGAAAGAAAGACAAAAATCGAAGAAAGGGCGGCGAATTTACGATTTCCAGTCATTAAATTGGTTAAGGCAAAAACAGAAAAAATATATATTGAGATTATAAGGCCTGGCGTTATGTTAAATGTTCTGATTAAGGATAGGTTTGAAATTCGATGTAGGCAAATTACAAGAAGATGATATCCAGGGGGATAATCTGTTCCAAGACGCAAATTATAATGGATAGTTCTATTTATGAAGTAAAATTGTCGATGGTTATCTCCATAACCAATAGGAAGATTTGAATAAATCAAAACGAGATAAACATTGAAATAAATAGCTAAGAAAAAAGTAAGAAAAGGAATAGTCCGAGATAGGTTATCTGTTAAAGAATTCCATTTCGGTTTCACTTTAATTTTTCACCTAAAACTCTCAGCAGAAAAGTCTCCAGAGTTTTGCTTTTATAAAGATACAGCGAAAAGACACACCAACTTGTAGGTATAATTAATTATCTTTAGC
>JAECRX010000056.1 GCA_016292335.1 Candidatus Sifarchaeum subterraneum
CAAGGAATTCCTGAATTAATAAGAGCTCTTGAGTTATGATAAACGGACATTCGAGTATAAAAGACGTATGGCCTTCAATTCCTCCCTCACTTCAAAGTGGAAGTTTTCTTACTCCATTTTATGGTTTTTGTTCTTCTTTTTTGGAAAATAATCAAAAATCAAAATGCTTTGTATGATATAGTTGAGTTAAAAAAAGTTATATCTGATATGAAAAAGTATAAATGGATTGACACTTTAAACGTCAATTTCCTGAGAGATATCGCTGTCTGCGATGGCTATTCCTAGAGCTACCAAGATAAAGTTATATTCACCCAACCGACAAAAATCAGATATAAAATTTATCAAAGAAGGTCCTAGACAAGCCATCAGAAATCTGCTCATCGTCAATCTCCTTGAAGATTAGCTAAAAATCAATGGCCTATCTGGAATAAATTTTTTTCAAAGTTTAAAATCATACCGACAAAAATCTAAATTATACTTTTACTTAGGAATAACTCAAATAGCCCATCGTATTTTCCCTACGAAAAGAAAATGGCTCAAAAATGGTTTTTTAATGGCCGTTTTTCAATGTACTGGAATCAAAAAACAATATGCTGATTTCACATTACAAAATTGTAATTTAAAATTTTACGACACTGGGAATTATTCAGATCTGGGATACTACTTTTTATCTAAAAATATTTTTATTCCCAATCATTAAAGAGGGTATATAAAAATAAGGAGATGAGAAAATATGCCTCAGAAATGGTTGCCAATAGAAACTTACTCTGTAGTGTTTCGGCGTGAGTTTAATCTCGGCGATGGAGGAAAAGCATCGGCTTTAATTGTATGTCGAGATAGTACTGGTTTTCGGGTGCAACTAGTTTTTCTTCATCCAGATAGTGCCCCTGTTGACAATATTGCGGAAATTAATGAAAAATTTGGCAGAATATGTTTCTCATCAGACCAATATCTCTGGTGCATAGATTTACTCCGGAACGAGAAACCGGTGTATATAGTGCTTGACGATGAACGCCCAAACCTGCATAATCGCCTGTACACAGGTGAAGAGCCAGTAGGTGAAGGCGAAATAAGTGGTTAATGGGAGTTCAAACGGTTATACTGTTTATATAGTTCTTGGAAAAGAACAAAATCAATTTTCTTCTTTTTTTGAAGTATGCAATTTTTCAAAAAGAGGTAGAGACAAGCCGATCACGATCAAAGTATTGATAATAACAAAAGTTAAGATTAAATCGGGATGTTCCTGTAATATCTGAAATTGTTGATAGATAAGATATGAGAAAAGGATTACACAAACCACAGTGGCGATTAAATTTATATTTTCTTTCATCTAAATCCCTCTAAGGAGATTCCCTCCCTCAAGTGGGAAAGGAATGCTAATAAACTGAACCGATTCGACTGATTCTAACAGGGATGTTTTCTTCGGAGACATAGTATATCGTTTTCCGTCCATATCGTATCATAAATATCACGTTCCTTCAGAGCAGAGTTTTTGCCTTTCTACAACTTTCATACTTTTATTGATTACTCTCCTAAGGATCATCGAACTAGAAAGTCTTTGCTTTCTCCTTTTCCTTTATTGCTAATCCCATAATTTGATCACGTTTTCCATGAAAAACAAAATAAATTGAAAAAAAATCAAAGTGGTTTTTGATTGATAAACCCTGTAGAAAAATATAAAGGAATATCAAAGATCCACAAATATAAGAGTGGTAAAAAATGACTTTTCAGGTGAAGATTAAGCTCTTTGCAACCTTGCGAGAAATTGCCGGAAAATCAGAAATAAAAATCCAGGTAGAACAAAATACAACAGTAATGGATGTCATACAGCAGCTATCTGGGCAATTCGGCAATAAATTTAGAGACCATATTTTTGATAAAAATACTAAGCAAATAAACTCTTATCTTCTATTTCTGATAAATGGAGAAAGCGTCCACGCAAAGGAGAATTTTAAAACCGAGTTAAAACCAGGGGATACATTAGCTATTCTTCCTCCAGTTGGAGGTGGATAAAACCAACACCTCAAAGAACGATGTTTTCTTATGTAGATTCTAAAGATGGGAGAGAACCCATTGGTTGAACCACTTGCTAACAAGGTAACAAGCTTCCTGCGTCACTGTCGGACAACTCAACCAAGCTTCACGTCCTGCAATTCCTTTGGTAATGGGAATACACCCAAGAGATAGCGGAGTGGACCGTTGAAAAACATGATTGGATAACGCGATTTATCACACCGACAAGTCAGTGGATCTTCTCCCTCGATATTTATGAACAAATAATAAATCTCCAGGGATATGAATCAACGAAGTTGAATTTAATGATAGAAACATATGAAAAAAAAGTTTTCTTAGAATCATATGGTTGTAGCTATAATACAGCATCTTCAGAAGTAATATTGGGCCTAATTTCAAAAGAAAATTTTGAGATCGTTAGTGACATAAAAGATGCTAGTTTGATAATATTAAATACATGTATTGTTAAATCTCAGACGGAATCAAGGATCACTCACAGGATAAAGTTTCTTGAAAAAGAATACCCAAATAAGAAATTGATTATCACTGGGTGCATGCCCGAAGTCTATCCAGAAAAAATTGAACAAATTGCTCCTAAAGCAAGCATGATCGGGCCACATTATGTAACATCCTTTGTTGAAATAGTGAAGAAGATAATCGAAGGAAATCGAATTACTGCCATAGGAAAACGATCAGATCCAAAATTATGTCTATCTAGGGTGAGGAGAAATCCAGTTATAGGTATCATACCTATTGCTCAAGGATGCTCCTCTAATTGTTCGTATTGTATTGTAAAACCTGTGATGGGGCCTTTAATTTCTTTTCCTAAAGAAATGATCTTGAAGGAAGTGAAAAGAAGTTTAACAGAAGGATGCAAAGAAATTTGGCTAACTGCGCAAGATACAAGCTCTTATGGATTAGACATTAACGATAGTCTTCCTTCTTTGCTTAATGAAATAGTTAGTTTTGAAAATGAATTTAAAATCAGAGTTGGAATGATGAACCCTTCAGTTGCTTTCCTTTTTCTTGAAGATTTAGTCGAATCATATAAGAATCCTAAGATATACAAATTTCTGCACTTACCAGTTCAATCTGGAAATGATCGTATTCTAAAACTGATGAATAGAAAATATGCACCAGAACAATTCGAGGAAATTATAAGTAGGTTCAGAAAGTCTTTTCCGGAAATATCTATTTCCACAGACATCATAGTTGGGTTTCCGGGAGAAACAGAAGAGGAATTTAAAGATTCCGTTCAGCTTATCAAAAAAACGAAACCAGATATTGTCAACATCTCAAAATTTGGGCCGAGACAAAAAACCAAAGCAGCCAAAATGAAACAGCTCCCAAGTCATATTATAAAAGAGAGATCAAAAAGATTGGCCAAAATATGTCGTGAAATTTCTATCAAAAAAAATAAACAATGGATTGGAAAACAACACGTAATCTTGATATCTGAAAAAGGTAAAAAAGGTGGATGGAAAGGTAGAAATTTTGCATACAAACCCGTAATCGTCAAAACAAATCGAAATTTACTTGGCAAATTTGTTAATGTCAGTATCATTGATGCAAAACAGACTTATTTGATTGGTAATCTTCAAAATATATAAAGATAATTCTCCCTCTGTCTACAGGTCCTTATCAGTCGTAGGAAGTATTCTTTATTTTTGAAAGTGAATCTTTTTAATTCGTCTTCTTTTCCTCTTCAAGAATGCTTTATGGTATCTTCTAGAGAAAAAAGTGGCATGGAATCATTAATAGAAAAGAAAATTAAATTTTAGAGTCTGAACGGGTGTATTCGGTTCAATAATCATCAATTCTATCTAATCCAAGGTCTAAATCGCTTGTAGAAGAGTAAAAATCTTTCATTTTGTATATCCGGCTATAATTTGTCTTATTTTGGGAAAAAGAACGTCTTTCAGGACCAAGGATTTGTGGAGATTGTACACCAGTTACAATCAGTATAACCCGTAATATATCTTCAAGACGAGGTTCAACCCTAGCACCCATGATTATTTGGGCATTTGGATCTAATTTAGATGCGAGAATTTCGACAGTTTTGTTTGCCTCAGATAAACTAAGATCAGCTCCACCCGTGATGTGAATTATTGCTCTAGTTGCTCCTTCAACGTTTACATCTAGGAGAGGACATTCTAAAGCATTCAAAACAGCATCTTCGGCGCGGTTTAGAGAATTCGATTCTCCAAGTCCAACTATTGCTACTCCGCCTGATGTATGCATAATTGTTCTAACATCCGCAAAATCTAAGTTAATTAAACTCGGAAGAGCAATTGTTTCAGTTATTCCTTTAATAAAATTTGCAAGGACTTCATCAGCTACACTAAATGCCTCATCAATGGGATATTGGAGGGCGATTTCAAGTAATCGGTTATTATCAATTATCACAACAGTATCAGCAAACCTTCGAAGGATATTCAATCCTTCCTGAGCTTTTTGAATTCTTGCATTTTCTATTTTGAACGGTAACGTCACTACTCCAATAACAATTGCTCCAATTGATTTCGCAATTTCAGCAATTACAGGGGCACTACCTGTTCCAGTACCCCCTCCTAATCCCGCCGCAAGAAAAACTAATTTGGAGTCCATCAAAGCGTTAATCAACTTATCTTTACTTTCTTCTGCTGCAGCGGCTCCTACTTCAGGATATCCTCCTGCACCTAATCCACTAGCGATTGTTTCACCAATAAGTATCTTCTTATGTGCTTTGACATTATCCAGATGTTGTTTATCTGTGTTAATGGCAACACACTCGGCGCCCCTGATACCAATTGTCATTAGACGATTTACAGTATTGTTACCCGCACCCCCTATACCACAAACTTTGATGTAAGCCTCAGAAGATGCAGAAGGTGCTAAAAGGCCTTGATCATCTTTTAACGCATCATTTGATAGAGGTTTCACAGTCATCACTCCTTTTTTTGGAAAAATGATTTATCTTCCCAAAGAAGAGTGTTACTCTAACGGATTTTGATCAGTTTAGGATTGACATCCTCTCCGCCCATAAGGACGGAGATTCCTATAAGGAATCTAAATGACGAGAGGTTTTCTACTCACAACAATTGGGTGGAATTATAGGATGTGCAAAAGCAACTCCGTCTGCCAAGATATACCCAACAGACAACTTGCCAAGATTAATGGATCTATTCAGATCCGCGTGATATTCTTTATTGAAGTGTTAACATTATCGTTTTTACAATAAAATTGGAAAAAACGGAACTCTTTTTCAATTAAATTTTTCACATGCTATTTCACTTACTAGGGTTAGTAGAGAGGTAATTTCAGATTAAAAAGAAAAGTAATATTCAAGTACTATTGCATTCATCCGTAACCTCCTTCTCACCACTTCAAAGTGGGAGTTGCCTTGAAGGATTTTATGAATGCATTTTTCGAAAAATACTTTAAGATAAAAATTTTTAAATACAAGAAAGAGTTTTTAAATCAAAAAGTGTTTCTTTTTTTGGAGGTTGATCCTTTGCGGAGGGATCACCAAATGGAAGTTCTTGAAAAATATTAGTACTGCGGCTGAACACACAGCGAATGCTCCTTTTGTCTATTTTGGAACTTACCAAAACTGCGTTTCTCAAGAACTTCTTAAAGGGACTGAATGCAAAGAAATCTTGTATATTTTCTTGCAGAATCCTTCCCATTTCAGTCCACTTTCCGTAAACATTGTTTATGGATATACACATACAAATTTTTGTGGAGGTGTTCTTTTATGGGTAAATGGGTAGTTACTTCGGCTTGGCCGTATGTTAATGCTGTGCCCCATCTTGGCAATTTAATAGGCTCTGTTCTATCTTCTGATGTTTTTGTCAGATATCTAAGATTAAAAGGGGAAGATACCGTCCTTGTGAGCGGATCTGACGAACATGGAACTCCAATAGAGGTTGCAGCAATTCAACAAGGAATTTCACCTAAAGAACTGACCGATAAAAACCATGTATTTATCAGTAACTTATTTAAGGAATGGGGAATCACCTACGATAATTATACGAGAACACATAATCCGACTCACATTCAGTTTACGCAAGAGTTCTATATGAAAGTTTATGAGAATGGATATATCTTTACTGAAGTAGTTGAGCTTCCTTATTGTCCACATTGTGACCGATTTCTTCCAGATCGATTCGTAGAAGGCATCTGTCCTCACTGTGGGGCTGAGGGGGCAAGAGGAGATCAATGTGATAAATGCACACAACTCCTTGAGCCTACTAAGCTAATAAACCCCTATTGCGTGACTTGTAAAAATCCCCCGAAAATTCGAAAAAGCAAACACTGGTATCTAGATTTCCCCAAATTTGAGAAAGATCTAGAAGAATTTATAGAAAATAATCCGGTAATACCAGATAATGCTAGAAACTGGTGCCTTTCTCTTCTACGTACAGAGGGATTAAAACCACGTGCTATAACGCGTGATCTAAAGTGGGGAATTCCTTCTCCTCTTCCAGGTTCCGAAGGCAAGTCTATATACGTTTGGTTCGAAGCGGTGCTTGGTTATATTTCAGCTACTAAACAATGGGCAGAAGAAATTGCCAAAAAACCTGACAAATTTGAAGACTATTGGTTTGACAGTAATACCAAAACAGTGTTCTTTATAGGGAAAGACAACATTCCTTTTCACTTGTTGATTTTCCCAGCGTTGATCATGGCAAATGGTTCTGGCTATGTGTTGCCTTACAATGTTTCATCTACCGAATTTTTGATGTTTGAGGAGGATAAATTCTCCAAATCAAGAGGCGTTGGGATTTGGATCGACGAAGCAATTAAACTGCTCCCACCCGATTACTGGCGATACTATTTGCTTGCAATTAGGCCAGAAACAAAGGATACCAGTTTTAAATGGATGGCCTTTGAATCTAAAGTTAATGTTGACCTGAATGACGTTCTAGGCAATTTTATTCATCGAACACTCAGTTTCATTTCACAAAACTTTGACGGAATTGTTCCAGAAAGAAAAGACCTTGCTAAAGAGGATGAAGAATTGATTAAAACCATCAGAGAAACTCCAAAAAGAGCAGGAGAAACACTAGAACGATTCACATACAAAGAAGCATTAGGAGAAGTAATGGACTTAGCGAGAAAAGGTAACAGTTATCTTTCTGTGAAAGAACCATGGCATCGGATAAAAGAAAATAAAGACGCAGCAGGAACTACGTTGAATTTGGCGATTCAAGTCGTTAGATCATTAGCAATACTCTTGAGTCCGTTTATCCCCTTTACTAGCAAAAAAATTTGGGAATTACTTCAACTGGATGGAGACGTAGAAGAAAGTAGATGGGAAGAAGCATCAGATATTGCTATACCCGCTGGTCACAAAATTTCAAAACCGGAACCCCTATTTCAAAAAATCGACAGTGAGGAACTTAAAACACGATTAGAAAAATTAAAGGCCAGTTAGAAAAATTATCAGAATCGTTTTCATGATTCTGATGAACTACTCTGCTCTAACGGGCGGAGTATTTCCACATATTTTTGCATAAAGCGAAAAAATTGACAGGGCAAGATGACAGGATCTTATTTTTAAAATATTTGAGAAGAAGAGCGAATACTGCAGAATTTGAATGAATAAAGAAGACCAGGCCACTTGCACATGATATGCTAGAATAATATGGCCAACAGCTTTCAATATGATACCTTTTTCTGCTGCGATCATGCTTTTTTCCAAGACTTGAGTATTATCCCATTTTGCTTTTGAAAATGTTCAATGTCGAATGTTGAAATCATATCTTTTTCTTTAAGAGAGAGAACCACTAGCTCAATAATCTCTTTCTTAATTCTTGTTAATCTATTGATTGAATGCAAAGTCGCTGGTCCTAAAATCTGCAAATTTCTTATAATTCTCGTTCCAATCATTTTCCTGTAATTTTCAGCGTTAATTCCTTCGTTGTAATATCTAATAAAGAACAGTACGTAAGGGATAATTAGCATGAATAATATCCCATAGAAAATGTATTTCTGGCCAAAAAGTATAATCATCGGAGTAATTTGAGAAAAGGTATAAACTAAGAAAATAATCAAAGGGTTATTCAAATAGGTTGATTCTCCTAAAACTGCTGGAGTTAGTGCAAAACATAAAGAAATTGATGATGTGATCCCTATCAGAAACGTTATCAGCCCTAAAAAAAGATATAGCGAAAAAGTGAATATATTGATTTGTATTATTATCAAAGGTAAAAAAAATGAACGAAATATATACAATAGAATGAAAAGATACTCACCCACAGTTAAAGTTATACCCAGTTTAAAAAACGTTCTTCTTTCTTTTCTTTTAATTGGGCTAAATAACTCTTGGTTCTTTAATTTTGAAAAAGATATCATTTGAGCCACTTGCGGATAAAGGGTGATGGACCGGCCGGGATTTGAACCCGGGGCATGTGTCGATGGCACTTTGTCGATCTATGTTGTGCCATACGTCTCCACGTTGCAAGCGTGGCGATCTGCCAGGCTGATCTACCGGCCCTCTTTTTGATTTCTTGGGGCCGCGGCCGGGATTTGAACCCGGGACTGGGGCTCCACAGGCCCCCAGGACTGGGTCAATCATGTTTTAGGTTTATGGTAACCCCTACCCCACCGCGGCATTTCTTTTTATTTTTGTTCTGATGCGGGGGGTGGGATTTTCGTTGGAAACGATTTATTTCCATAATTTCGAACCCACGCAGGCCTACGCCAGTGGGTATCTTTAGACTCAGTAGATATTTATGGTTGAGTCTTCCTAAGCTTGGGCATTAGACATACTTGTTGGCTAATTCCACCGCCTTTGACCAACTCGGCCACCCCCGCTTCTAAGTAGGTGTTTTCTATAGTTATTTGTTTAAATGTTTTATTGGTCTTGTATTTGCCCAAGTTCTGTCTTATTGATTTGAAAGTTCGAATTGATGCTCCGGCCGGGATTTGAATTCCCGTGTGAAGTAATTTTTCCTTTTGGAATCTTTTACTTCACATCCCGGGTCAGAGGGTCGAAAGCCCCCTATGCTATAAGCGGATAGAATATATCTTTTTGGTCCTTGGCCTGGCTACACCACCGGAGCGCCTTTATTTTCTTTAAAGCTTTTCTGTTCTTATTAGTCGATATCTGCTTCGATTTATTAAATTTTTTATTTTTATCAATATTTTTATCAATTACTCTCCCATCGGTCATCGAGTTAGATAATTTTTGCCGATTACCGGTGAAGAAGTTTTACTATTATCTTTTCTAATTTGCTTCTCTGCCATTCTAGGTCATTTATGAGTTTTTCAATTGCCTTCTTTAAGTGATTGAGGATTTCATTTTCCAAATTTCTTGGAATTTAAATTTTACGAAAGTTTTTTCTAACATATATCTGAAAAAAGATAAAAAGTTGAGAAAAGATTTAAGAGAATGTATGCAAAGAAGTTTAGAAAACATTTATGAGAAGAAACCCTCACTTGTGAAAGTAGAGATGAATTCTCAGGTCGAAAGAATACTCTATGAGTTCCTAGTGACGGGAACTCTCCTACGCAACTATACGACGCG
>JAECRX010000057.1 GCA_016292335.1 Candidatus Sifarchaeum subterraneum
ATTCAAACTGGTGCTAGATAAAGCCCGAAACCAGGTCTACTTAGAGCGCTGAGGATGCTCGATGGGGTCATATGATAGCACTAAGGGCGACAAACAAGTGATAGTTGCTTGCATCCCGGCCTTCAACGAGGAGAGGGCTATAGGCGGAGTGGTCGTCCGGGCCATGAATTACGTCGATCGGGTTGTGGTCTGTGATGATGGTTCTGGGGATCTGACGGGTGAGATTGCTGGGGGGCTGGGGGCGGTGGTGGTGAGGCATGAGCGGAACAGGGGTTACGGTGTGACTCTCAGGAGTTTGTTCTCTGAGGCCCTGAGGCTTGGGGCGGATGTGGTGGTGACGTTGGATGGGGATGGTCAGCACGACCCCGGGGAGATTTCCACGCTGGTGGAGCGGCTAGAGGCCGGGGATGTGGATATCGTCATTGGCTCGAGGTTTTTGGGGGGCGGCTCTGAGGCTCCTGAGTGGAGGAGAGCAGGTATCAAGCTGATCACGGGGTTGGCGTCGAATGGGGAGATACGGGTGACTGATGCACAGTCCGGGTTCAGGGCATACAACAGGCGGGCGTTGGAGTCGCTGGTGTTGACGGAGCAGGGGATGGGTGTGAGCACGGAGATCCTGTTGAAGGCAGGGGAGAACGGGTTGAGGGTGGCGGAGGTCCCGATCAAGATCAGCTACGACGAAGGTTCTTCCACGCATAACCCCTTTGTGCATGGGCTTGAAGTGGTTTTGAGCACAGTAAAGCATCTATCGATGAGGAGGCCGCTTCTGTTCTACGGATTGCCCGGGTTTTTTGCGCTTTGTGTTGCTGCTCTGTTCTGGGTTATGACTCTGAGGATTTTCGCTGCGACTAGAGGGATAAGTACGAATGTTGTTCTCATCGCTCTCAGCGCGACGATTGTAGGGTTAATGCTGATGACGACAGGTATAATACTTTGGGTTCTTATCAGCGTGGTTCGAGAGAGAGTTTGAGAGACGACGATAATTAAGCTCAGCAAGGTTAAAGGGGAACATCAGTATAAGACCCATTGTATATAGTGGATACAGGACCGTCTTTGGAAGAATCACGTTTCTCTGATAAAATTGAAGATTCTCTATATCTCCGAGATTTACCCGGATGTTAATCGCGGGCTCGGTGTATGGGGCGGCGGAGAAAAACGAGTTTATGAGATATCGAGACGGATAGCTGAAAATGGGCACGATGTATCAATTTTAACCTGTCGTTTTCCAAACCAGCCAGTTGAAGAGACCATCGATAACATAAAGGTATATCGAATCGGGTTAAGCAGGGA
The DNA here is from genome assembly GCA_016292335.1 of Candidatus Sifarchaeum subterraneum. Taxonomy (GTDB): domain Archaea; phylum Asgardarchaeota; class Sifarchaeia; order Sifarchaeales; family Sifarchaeaceae; genus Sifarchaeum; species Sifarchaeum subterraneum. Next base: position 1,291 of record JAECRX010000057.1, read on the forward strand.
TCCAAAGACGGGAGGCGTGCTTGAGACCTTTTTCCCTATTTTTGATTATGTCTTAAAGACCGCGATAATGGCGGTTAGGCTAAATCCTCATATTATTCATTGTAATACATATTTCCCCGTATATTCGGGTGTAATGTCATCTCAAATAAGGGACATACCATTAGTGAGTACTTTTCATGATCTTTATGGATTAAAAGGGTGGATAGATAGCCAGCGATCAGTTGCTTGGGGCTTCTTAGGTCATCTTGCTACGATTACTGCCGCGAAACTGCCACATAACCAAATAATCTCTGTATCGCCTCAGTGCAAACGAAAATTGGTTGTGATCGGCGTCCCTGAAGAAAAAATAACTGTTATTCCAAATGGTGTTGATCTAGAGCTATTTGATTCAACCTGTGTAGAGAAAAAAGATAATCAAGTTCTCTACGTAGGGCGTTTGGTCAACTTTAAGCATGTAGACTGGCTGATTTTCGCAATCGCAGAGGTATTAAAGGAAATACCAGATGTGAGATTGAAGATCGTGGGTGATGGCCCAGAACGTTCAAATCTTGAAAACCTCGTTAGAAAATTAGGGCTCCAGAACTGTGTCACTTTTACGGGTATTACTGCCACATATGATGCAGTTGTTCGCCACTATAAGGAGTCCTCCATCTTCGTCTTACCGAGTACCGTTGAAGGGGAGGCGATTGTGCTAAAAGAGGCGATGGCTGCTTTTCTTCCAGTTATTGCGATAAATGTTGAGGGCTCCGGCGTCTTAAGCCTAGTCCATGATGGAGGAAATGGGTTTTTGTTAGAACCTGGACAGCCAAGTCTCATAGCAAAAAAAATTGTTCAACTCTTGCAAGATGAAAAGCTGAGAAAGAAAATGGGTATGGCGGGTAGAAAATTCGTTGAGAGATATGATTGGAACGTTATTGCTAAGCGCTTACTTAGAATATATTTAAAACTAAATTTTCATACATAATAATTTCTCAAAATGTTTTTTCAACTTAAAAGAATGGCCGATGCAATGGTAGACCGACGAATGCCCTATTTTTTACCTCTTTCCCTCATTCGCAGATATCGCCTTAAGAGAAAAATTAAAAATTATGATAACCTTAATCACGCCTATATTGCATTAACTTTTGATATTGAAAACGTACTTGGTTCTTATTCCGTTATTTTTGAGAAACATTCGGAGACATCGGCTGGGAACTTTTTATCTCAACTTGTTAACCAATATCCCAAGAAGGGTATTAAGACAACCCTTTTCATACAAGGTAATTTAGTTAAAGAAAATAAAAAGATGCTAAAAGAACTTAGAGACGATGGACATTCTTTAGTTCTTCATGGTTATAATCATGAATTATGGGGTAGATCTAAATGGTTTATTTCCGTTCAGCCTCTCTCCAATGATAAAAAAGAGGATCTACTTCAGGCTTCGTTAAAATGTTTTAAAGAAAGTGGGTTAGGTCGGCCAACTTTATTTAGAGCCCCTAATCTGATAATTGATGCTTTCACGTTAAGTTTATTAAAAAAGCATGGTTTTTTAATTGATTCATCCTCTCCATCATTCGAGGGTGTCCTGCCAATACCCGTCTTTCAAGAACCTGATTTTATTAGAATACCGGTATCCGCCGATCCCATTTTTGAATTCAATATGAAGGGGCTCATAATTTATTGTTTCCATCGACTATTTGATTTAAAAAATATCTATAATTTAAACGAAGAAAAACTGACTTCTCTTATAAAAAATATTTTATCTTTACAAAATTCGTTCGGCTGGCCTAATCATTTAGTATTTCTTGGTCACTCTTGGGAATTTACTGATTGGAATATAAAGAATAAACATCTTGGATATTGTTCTTCAAGAAATTTGGATCTTCTTACAGAAAAATTATCTAAGATAGAAAAAATACTGGATATAGAATATGTAACAATGCATGAACTTTATAATATTTTAAAATCTAGTTGTGGTAATTCTTTTGAAAACATATGATGTAAACCTGAAAATGCCTTTTTCTATATTTATCGAAAATATTTTTAAGCATTCAACAATAGATGACTTGAATGAAATAAATTTTTTATTAAAAAGAGCAAACGAAGATAAGTCATCGTATTTCTTCAATTATGGTCGAAATGCCTTATCAACTTTAATTAGGAAGATAACGAGTCCCGGCGATAAAATAATCATGCCTGCGTTTATATCTCCATCTTTAGTCTGGGCAGCAATTTCTGCGAAAGCTGAACCACATTTCGTCGACATCGACCTCGAAACCTTTAATATGGATCCGGATCTTCTTTCGGAAAAAATTGAAAGTATTGAGGACGTTAAGGCAATTTTAGTCGTTCATACTTTTGGAGTGCCAAATAATATGGATATAATATTGAAAATCGTGGAAGATCTCGACATTCATTTAATCGAGGATGTTGCACATTCTATGTTTGCAAAATATGATGGAAAATATGTTGGAAGCTTTGGTAATTCGGTGTTGATTAGTATGTATAAACAAGTACCAAATTTTCATGGAGCCCTTTTGATTTCCAATGTAAAACTTGAGGAACCAGATTCCAAAGAAATATTCTCGTTAAAATTTCTTGTTGATTTAGCCAATCTAATATTAGGCCCTCATCAGAATCTGATTTCTTTAATTAGAAAACATAGATCTTTCAGAATACATGACGAATTGGAAAATAAAAAACCTACTGATTTAAGTATAAAAATTTTTAGTCATTTTTTGAAGACACTAGAAATTTTTGAAAATAAAAAGAGGTCCAATGCCGAGTTATTTGAAAAACTTTTTCTGGAAGATAATAGGTTTATACCTCAAAAAGCATGCGAAAATACAGAACGTGTGTGTTTTCATTTCAATATCCGTTTCAGACCAGACCTATCTTATCTTAGAGATAGTGTCTCAAAGACTCTGAAATCGAGAGGGATATTTTGTGGAATTCAATGGCATGATTCGCCCGTCGTAAACAATAAAATTAAACGGTTATTACGCTTGAAAGAGACCTTTCCTAAAACAGAGTATCTTTCAAAATCTATTATTAATCTTCCTTTATCGCCAGAATTTAATGAACAGGATATTTCATATATTTATAGAGCAGTGAAATATACAACCAATTCTATAATAAAGTGATTATATGAGATATTCTATTGAAATAATCAACGAAGATGAAGCAAAATCCTGGAATAAGTTTATCAGCGATTATGGATGTGTTTTTCATCTATTTGAATGGTCACAAATTTTATCTGAAACCTATGGATATAACCCTGTTTACTTCGCATTATTAAATAAAGATGAAGATATAAATAGTGTTTTTCCCACTGTAATTACTCCATCTAAAAAGATGGTTTCTCTGCCCTTTTTGGACTATGTTAACATAATTTCAAAAAAAGTTGAATTGTCAAAAACAATGTTAGATTATGTTCTCAAATACTGCAAATTTTTAGGAATAGTTAATTTTGAAAATTATACTACCAATCTCATTCATAATAAACATTTAAAATTTTTCCATTCTTCTAATACTTATGTTCTGAACACAGCGTTGGATTTTAAAAAAATTTGGATGGATTATTTTTCCAAAAAAAGGAGAAATTTGGTCCGAAAAGCTCTCAAGAATGATCTAGTAGTAAAACAGGAGAAAAATAAATCTTTTCTTTACGAGTACTATAAAATATATCTTAAAACTATGAAGCGGTTAGGTCAGATTCCTCAAAGCTCACGTCTTTTCTTTAATATATTAAAATATTTAGGTAAATTTGTTGAAATGTATTCAGTAAGATTAGAAGGAAATCTCATTGCGGGATTGATTGTATTGAAATTCAATAATTATTTTAATATATGGAACAATGCATCTATTTCTAAATATTGGTCTTATGCTCCCAACGACCTGCTATATTACGAAGTTATTAAAAATGCCTGTAACATGGGAATTAAGAGAGTTGATTTTGGCAGCACTCCATTGGTATCGGGTCTTGAACACTTCAAAAAGAGTTTCGGTGGAATCCCAGTTCCTATTTATAAACTAACAAACATCAGTTCCACAAGTATATTACAAAATGCATCAAAATATGCCTCACATATCTTGTCGTTTATCGTACCTATGAGATTACACGATAATTTAGGTAATTTAATCTATTCAAAAATATATTGAGTAAAAACCTTGTCTGAATTAAGGATCGCTTTTCTTATAAATTCTTTTTATCCTGATACCGCTGGAGGGGCTGAACTTTTTGCGTTTGAAGTATCTAAACATCTAACTAGGGAAGAAGGGCATGAATTTCATGTAATTACTCCTAGAATGTCTATACGGCATCAGCTTCAGGACTGGGGATATCATCTAGGTAAGTTGCCCAAATATCAAAACATCAAAGGAATTCACATACATAGAGTTCCCTATATATTTCATTCAAAGCTAAGTTGGTTTACCTACTTTCTTTCAGCACCTTATGTATTTGAAAAACTCGGTGCCTTTGATGTCATTCATTCTCATCTCGTAATATCCGCGGGGTTTGCAGGAGTCCTTGTAAAAAAAATTTCATGTCTGCCCCTTATAATAACTGAGCAAGGGTTATACCACAATGAATTGAAATATTTGCGTCCAGCGATAAAACATTCATTCCATGAAGCCGATCTGATTCATGTTGTTAGTAGGATATTAAAAAAAAGAGTTTCTGATATGGACATTTCTCCCGAGAAGATACATGTTGTACCCAATGGCGTTGACGTAGATAAATTCAGATTCGATGTTGAAGAACGAGAAAGAATTAGAAGCGAATTAGACCTAGGTGAAGACCCGATGATTATAACTGTTTCTCGATTAGTCCCAAAAAACGGCGTTGATCTACTGTTAAGGGCATTCAAGATAGTTCGCAGTGAAATCAACAATGTTAAGCTAATCGTATTAGGAGACGGGCCTGAAAATCAATACCTTAAAGACCTCAGTCGACATCTTCGCATCAAGGATTCGGTTTTATTTCTGGGGCATAAACCCCACGAAGCACTTCCTTCTTATTATAGCGCATCCGACCTATTTGTAAGAACACCTTATGACGAAGGGTTTGGCATAGTTTTTATCGAAGCTATGGCCTGCGGTTTACCAACAATAGGTACAGATGTAGGTGGGGTCTCGGATATAATTATAAATGGACAGAACGGTGTTCTAATTAAGAAAAACAATTTCATACAAATTGCTAATGAAATCATTAATGTGCTCCAAGACAAAAAATTTATGGATAGGTTATCTATGCAAGGTAGAAAAACTGCAATTAAAAAATTTAGTTGGAATACGATCTCTACTGAAATGGATTCCCTATATCATAAAATAATGGCATAAAATATTTATATGGATTTTGAATAATATTGTATAGCTATATTAAAATCAAAGAATTCTACGAGAAGGAGGGGGAATCACATGATCATTATAAAAGAATGTATTCAAAGGAGGATTGGAAACATAGAAGACTGATGAACAGAACAATTTCTTTTTTTGATTCACTAAATAATAAAGATGTAGTACTGGACGTAGGTTGTGGAGAGGGTATTCATCTTAGAAAAATTTCTAGTTCCATCACTAAAGGTATTGGGTTCGATATAGCTTCATCCAAAATTAGAAAGGCAAAGACAGCTTCAAAGCAAATAAAAAATGTTGTTTTTATAATATGTGATGCAGAATTTATTCCCTTTAGAAAAAGAATTTTTGATGTGATATTTTGCTTGGAGGTGCTTGAACATATTCCCAATTATAAAAAAACGCTCCTCGAAATTAAAAGAGTTTCAAAAATATCTGTATATATCATATTAAGCATTCCAACCAGTAGCACTTTATGGCAACAGTTCAAAAAAAGGATAAAGGGAAAAAATATAAATCCCCATTTTGATGTAGGACATCTTCATTCTTTTACCTACGAACAAATATATAAAGAACTTTTCAATAATAAATTCTTAATATTAGACTATTTCCCAATATTTCTATTTGAATTACCTTACCAACATCTCTATTCTGAGCAGCCTTTCTGCAGATTCTTAATTGAAGCATTAGATAAGATATTTTCAAAAATAAAAACTATGAGACGTTTTGGATTCTGGACTATATTCTTATTAGGTTTGAATAATCACAGAATTGGTTCAAATTGAATGTACTTAATATTGCCTGGGATCCAGCAGCAGCATTGACAGATGATTTGGAAACAATATCTGGTGATGTACGAAATCGTCTAATAGAATATGGTAAATATGTTGAATCATTTCACGTAGTTACATACACTAATTATTGCTTAAGCTTAAAACAAAGAAAGATAGGAAATAATGTTTTTGTGTATCCCACCTCATCATTAAATGCGTTAACCTATTTATTTGATGCATTAAAAATTTCGATAAACTTGATTAAAAAAATAAAAATTGACATAATAACTGCACAAGACCCGTATCTTTCAGGCCTGGTGGGATTTTTATTGAAAAAAATGTTTGGATTACCTTTAGTAATTCAAATACATGGTGATGAAATCGACAGATATATATGGCTAAAAGAGAGAAAAGCAAACTATCTTCTTAACGGTCTTGGGAAATATCTGATAAAAAAAGCCGATTCCATAAGAGTTGATAGCTCTGATCTGGTTTCGTATTTTATAGAAAAAGGTATTCCAAAAGAACATATTTTTCTGATTCCAGTTTATATATTTACCAAGAAATTCTTTAATAATTTAGATAAAAGTAAATTTTCTGAAGAATATGGAAAATATGACAACATTATCTTGTATGTTGGGCGATTATCTATTGAGAAGAATATCCCTCTATTATTGAAATCTGCCAAAACTGTGCTCTCTAAATTTCCGAACACGCTCTTTCTGATACTTGGCACAGGTCCAGAACTAGAACAACTAAAGCGATTAGCGATAAATTTGAAGATAGAAAAGAATGTGGTTTTTGAGGGCCCTGTCCCTCATAAAGAAATAAGTGGATATTACGCTATTTGTGACATTTTTGTTATCCCTTCTACCCATGAAGGTAGGTCGATCGCCTTAGCTGAAGCTATTGCATCTGGTTGTCCAGTAATATCCACTGACGTTAGTGGAGCAAGAGATGTAGTTGATGATGGATATAATGGTTACATAATACCCTTAAATGATAAATCAGCTTTAGAACAACGTATAATAAAACTATTAAGTGATCTGCAACTTAGAAAAATTATGGGTAATCGTGGAAGAAGCTTTGCACATAAAGAACTAGATATAGAACAGAACGCATTCAAGCTAGCAGAGATGTATCATAAAGTAATAACTCGTACAAAATCTAAAAAATAAAACTACCAATTTTTAGTAAAATTAATCATTAAATTAAGGGATATTCAGAATGAATGAAAGCAGTAAAGCTGAGAACTGGGTTACTTTTTATGATGGTCTAAATTTGGAGGATCATTTATATAATCTTTCACGACACAGATATTTAATATCAAAAATAGTTGAGAAAAAACCCGATTTAACTGTAGAAGTTGGTTGTGGATCTGGTATTATGAGCATTTTCTTATCATATCTTGGGATTGAAGTTGTTGTGGTTGACATACACCCAGGTGTAGTCAAACTGGCTATAGATAACACTAAGAAATTCAACGCTTCATTGCATTTTATCTTGACTGACGCCTTATCCCCTCTACCTATCAGACGAGGGATAGTGGATATCGCCTTTTCCCAGGGGGTTGCCGAACATTTTAACAATGATGAAATAGTTTCTTTTGTTAAAAATCAATTGAATTTCACGGATTGTGTGATATTAGCTGTTCCGAGTAAATATTCTTACGGATGGTTTGGGGATGAAAGAATGTTGACAGACAGAGAATGGAGAAATATTCTTAAGATATTCAGTATCAAAGATATTTGTTATTATGGTATTGAGCTCCCTCCTTCCTGGGATTACGTGATAAAAAAGATACTCACGCTTAGACCGCACCATATCATCCGGCCTCACCATATTTTTATCGAGATAGGAAAATCAAACCCGAGTAAGGATTGACAAGTACTTTGAAGATCTGCATGTTTACAAGCATCTTTCCTCCAAGGATCGGAGGACCTGCCACACAGACATGGCATCTTTGTAAATCTTTAAGAGAAAGAAATTTAGACCCCATTGTTGTCACCATTTCGGATAAAAGCAAAGTTGAGTATATGAATGGTATTAAGGTGTATAGAGTGAAAGAAAGCTTTCATATGGGGATATTAGATAGATTAATAAGAATTGCATTTTTCATTATAACCCAAACAATTATATTTAAGCGTGAAAAAATTAAGATTCTCCATTGCCATGATGCACATATCTATTCTTTATTAGCCGGCTTCTTAGCTAAAATGATGAGAGTTCCCTGCGTCGTAAAGTATGCTGGCGATATGGTTTGGGAAACCCTCAACGCTAAACAAATCCTCGCTAAAGATTTCGAAACGGCTTATACATTCAACTTTTTTTCAAGAATTATGACCAAAGTGCAGAGATTTGGCTTAAATATGTTTGACGTGGTATGGGCTACCTCTCAATCCAGAAAAGAGAGTTTGATGAATGGTCTCAACATAGATGAAGGGAAAATTCGCGTTATTCCCAACTTTATCCGGTTGATGAATATCGACTCGCCGCAAAAACGGGATGATAATAAAGTTTATATCATCACCGCCGGGCGATTCGCCAAACATAAGAGACTAGATATATTGCTCCGAGCTTTTTCCATGGTAAACCAAGAGAACGTTTATCTCAGATTGGTTGGAGGGGGCGAGAGCTGGGAGGTGGAGGTGGTGAATAACTATATCGACAAGCTTGACCTCGGAGAAAAGGTTCATTTATTGGGACGAGTTGACTACGATGTGCTGATGGAGCTATTTCTCAATTCTGACATTTATCTCTCCACCTCGCTTGAGGAGGGATTCGGAATAGTTTTCGTTGAGGCAATGGCATGTGGATTACCAATAGTCTGCACTAAGGTTGGAGGAGTTCCAGAAGTAGTCCCCGATGGTAAGGCCGGCTACGTTGTTGAACCAGATGATTTGCCTGGAATAGTAGAAAAGCTACGGCTTCTTTCTGTAGATTCCAAGCTTAGAAGAGAGATGGGTAACTTCGGTATAGAATATGCTAAGAGGTTTGATTTGAATAGAAATGTTGCTGCCTTTATCGACCTTTATAATGAAATCCTAACTCGCTCGAGAAGATAATGAATAAGCAAATGGGGGCGCTTCTATGAGAATATCAATCTTTGGTCTAGGTTACGTTGGCATAGCTAATTCGATATGTCTTGCCGAAATGGGTCATATCGTGACGGGTGTTGATATAAAATCTTGGAAAGTAGATATGATTAATAAGGGTCATTCTCCTATCAAGGGGAAAGAACTTGAAGAGAAGATAAACAAGTTAATAGAAAAAAATCTCTTAAATGCTACAACAGACACAAAACAAGCGGTTCTACACTCTGAAGCATCCTTTATTTGCGTAGGCACACCATCAACAAGTAATGGATCTATTGATCTAAACAACATAAAAAGAGTCTCAGAAGACATAGGTATGGCCCTTAAGGAAAAAGAAAATTATCATCTTGTAGTGATTAGAAGCACCATTATTCCAGAAACTACAAAGAAAACTTTAATTCCAATCCTAGAGGAGACTTCCAATAAAAAATGTGGAATAGATTTTGGTGTCTGCGTTAACCCGGAATTTCTTAGAGAAGGTAGTATGATAGAAGACTTTTGGCATCCTGGCGTAATGGTAATTGGGGCGATAGATAAGAGATCAGGTGATCTTCTTGAAGATGTTTATAAGGATATAGATTGTAAACTTTGCCGAGTTAATATCAAGACGGCTGAGATGATTAAATACATATTCAATGCTTTCCATGCATTAAAAATTAGTTTTATGAATGAAATCGGGAATATTTGTGAGAGATATGGTGTAGATGCCCATTTAATAAGTGAAATCTTGTGCTCAGATCACAAGTTAAACATATCCCCCGCATACCTCAGGCCTGGTTTTGCATTTGGAGGCTCCTGTCTACCAAAGGATCTGAAAGCGTTGATCCATCAATCAAAGCAGATGGATATTAATCCCCACATACTGGAAAGTATTTTACTGGTCAATGAGATTCAAAAGGAAAAGGCTCTTCTTACGATTAAAGAAATGCTTAACGGGGCCATCAAAGGAAAGAAAATCGCCCTCATAGGAGGCGCATATAAAGAAAATACCGACGACATAAGAGAATCAGCAGCCGTTCAACTTGTCGAAAGGCTATTAGATTTACAAGCCCGTGTGAATGTATATGATCCTTTGGCTCTCGAGAATCTAGATAGACGTTTCAAAGACCGAGTAGGCCTTCCCCGTAACCTTGAAGAAGCCTTGAGAGACGCGAATCTCTGCGTGATCAATCTCAGATATGTCGAGGTAGACGATTTGAAAAAATTCTCTAGTTTGATGAGGGAGAGAAATATTCTGGATCTAACGGGCATCAATAACTTTCGCGAACTGAAAAACAACCCGCTGATCCGTTATCGCGGCATCTGCTGGTGACGCTTTTGTTCCAGACTAATTGGTACCTATGATCTTATGCTGTTATGAATTTAGCTTCCAAAATGTAGCGCAGTTAAAGATATGACTTTATGGTTAATCACTGATGTAGATGTCGAGTTTGATAGTCTACGGTTTGATCAAGGCTTCTTTTCTAAAAATAAATCATTAAACAAAGCAATCCGAAGGCACAACCCTGGTTTAATCGAAGGGGTACCAAAACTACTGGAATTTTTCAATAAATATGATATCAACGCAACATTTCATATCCAAGAGCAGGAAGACCCTGCCTTCAGCGTTCTTTTTAATCATCCAAAGGTGTACGATCTGGTTGAAGATTATAATCAAGAGATATCTCTGCACGTCCATATGAAAGAGGCGGATTACTGTAGCCGGAAAAAGGAAATAAGTGCTGGTTTTGATCGACAAAAAAAGCAGGGATACAAGGTTTCATCATTCAGAGCTGGATCATATTTCATCAACGAAAATACTGTTAAAGTCCTGGAAGAACTAGGCGTCGATTACGATTGTTCTCCAATTAAGAACTTCGTTGTGGGTTCCATGAGGTTCTACGACATCCCAGATTCCCCGTACCATCCAAATTATGCGGATGTAACGAGGATCGGAAATGCAGAGGTCCTGATAATACCCGTGACAAATAGCCGACTAGGTATTGCTATACACGAAGATAACGACTTCGAGCTCGAACTTATGAAAAAGGGGGTTCAAGCCCTCTATTCCGCGTCGGAGAAGATTGAGCAGCCGGTTATCATATACTTCACCACCCACTCATGGAAGCTCTTTAATCCAAATGGCTCAGAGAGGGAATGGGAGGCAAGGAGAAGAAGAGGTTTTTTTAGATTTCTAAAGGACCATGATGTCACGTCTCTGAGTGTCTGTGAAGCAGGATCCCTTTGGAAAGAAAAAGGATATGAATCCTATTTCCTCGATCTCCCAGACCTCGTTGGAAGCTATCGCTCAATCTATAATCCTCTAAGGCACTTTAGACTCGTCAAACATGTACTTTCAAGAATTTATACCCTCAAATACAGATTATTAGGTGAACCGTGAAAAATTGAAACTAATTGTTTTGGGCTTAGACGGAGCTTCCTTCAATCTGATTAGACCTTGGATTAACGATGGAAGCTTACCCAATATAAAGAGGCTGATAGACGAGGGCACTAGCGGCTCTTTGAGAAGCTGCCTACCACCCGTAACAAGTCCAAACTGGAAGTGTTATTCAACAGGGAAGAATCCAGGGAAGCTAGGTATCTTCTGGTGGGAGAACATAGACTGCAGAAACAAGAAGATCATCTACTTACCCCGTTCTCGCATCTATCTGAACAAAGAGATCTGGGATTACTTAGGAGAAGCGGGATACAGAGTCGGCGTTTTAAACATGCCCTTGACCTACCCTCCTAAAAAAGTGAGCGGATTCCTAGTATCCGGCCCACCCGATGGTATAGAAAAGAACTTTACCTTTCCGACAGATTTACAATACAGGTTAACTAAAAAATTCAATTATAAAATTAACCCTGAATGGTTAAGCCTCCTCGAATGGAGCGAGTCCACTCGTTCAGGTCGTGAAAAAGCGGTCAGAGAAATTCTAAAGCTAATAGAGAATAGATTTAGAGCGGCTAAAGCATTAATCAAAGAATATTCTTTAGATTTCTTACATATGACGATATTCTACATAAATACCCTACATCATTTTTTTTGGAACGATAATCACGTGAAAGAAGCTTGGAAATTAATCGACACAAACATCGGCTCTTATATTAATAATATCAACATTATACTTTTCTCTGATCATGGAACAAATAAAATCGACCAAGTTTTTTATATAAATTCATGGTTAGCTGAAAAAGGATACTTATCTATAAAAAATATAAATCAATTACAGAATTTACTGCATAAAATTGGAATAAATCGAGAAAGTCTGACTATGATTTCTCAGAAATTAGGAATAAGGCATACGCTTAGTAGGGTAATTCCAAAACAGCTCTTCGGTCAAATTCCAACTTCCACAGGAAGTATTGAATTTGAGCATAGGGAAAAATATGTCATCTGGGATAAAACAAAGGCTATTGCAAGCGGACAAGGCCCTATCTATATAAATATGAATAAAGAAACTGAAGAATATGAAAGGTTCAGAAATGATCTTATATTAGAATTAGAGTCGTTACGAAATCAACATACAGATAAAAGAATCTCAGAAAAAGTGCATAAAGTTGAAAATGAATATTCCGGAAGGTTTCTATCGGAAGCCCCTGATTTAATTGTAGAACAGGCGCCGGGCACCCATATCCGAGGTAGCATTGGTAAGAAAGGTGTTTTTGATAGACCCAGAAAATGGAGAGCTGAAAATAGACGAAATGGGATTTTTATTGCTCATGGGCCTGGCATCAAAAAGAAAGCGAAATTGCATAACGTGTCTATCCTTGATTTAGCGCCAACGATTCTTCATTTGTTTGGTGGACCTGTTCCTCCTGATATGGATGGACGAAAATTGTCAGAGATATTCAAAGAAGGCTCAAATCCCGTTCGTAAGAACTTTCAGTATTAATAGTCGATTAAAATTGGAGTTAATAAAATATGTATGAGAATAAAATTTGTTATGTTCTTCCTGAATATAGCATAGATACTGCTCTTCATTATTATCATATTTACAAATTCCTTGATGATATTTCGCATTCTTTGAATATAATATTGTTTATAGAAAAAAGTATTGAAAAACCCCAATTTAATTATATCCGAAATATTTATGTTCAAAAATATAGACACTTTTTATTGAGCATTACTGAACGGTTTATAATTTTTCTATTATTAAGATTTAGAGGTTATAAAAAATATTATATTCATCAATCGCACATTAGTGCCCTCATCGCCTCTATTATTACCAAGATTGCAGGTGGAAAAACATTTTTTTGGAATTGTGGTCTTAGAAGACATAACGTTCCAAAGATAAAATTAAATCATCAAACAATTATAGAAAAGATACGTTCTGATTATTTGTTCCAATTTACCATCAAAATTGTAGACTTCTTCATCACAGGTACGCCAATCATGGCTAAGTACTATTGTAATAACTATGGTATCCAAATGGATAAAATCCGAATTCTCCCAAATTGGGTAGATTTGGATAGATTTAATCCCGAAAAATTTGATAAAAAGGGGCTCAAAATACAGTTAGGGCTTTGCGAGGATAAAAAGGTGATTCTTTTCGTTCATTGGCTTTCTAAAAGAAAGGGAGCTCAATACATATCCGAAATCGCAAAGCGTGTTTTAGCAGAGATCCCTGCTAGTTTGGTTGTTGTAGGAGATGGTCCATATAGAGAAAGATTGGAGAATGAAATAGAAGCTAATGGACTAGAAGAAGTAAAACTATTGGGAAAGATTCCAAATAGGAAGATCCAAGAAATCTACGCTATTGCAGATGTTTTTATCATGCCTTCCTTGGATGAAGGGTTTCCTCGTGTGTTACTCGAATCAATGGCTATGAATGTTCCCTTCGTAGCCTTTGACGTAGGAGGAGTAAGAGACATAGTACCCAAAGAGGGCAAGTATTCAATTGTAAGAAGAGGAAATATAGAAGATTTCTCATTAAAAATTATCGAGATATTGAATAACAGATCGCCTACAAATTTTAGAACATTTTTAAATAATAGATATGATAAAAAAACAATTATTGAAAAGTATTTAAGTATTATTATTTTTGATAATCCTAATTATAAAATAACAAATTATAGAAAATATTAGTAAGAAAATGATGAAAAAGAATGAAAGATAAAAACAATTTTGGTACAAAATATCATGAACCATATCATTGGAGATTACGAGGATTATCCCTTGAAATTAAATTATTTGTATTAAAGCTCGCTCGAAATTATATAGCTGAAGATCAAAAAATTTTAGATATTGGTTGCG